>NZ_JVEL01000538.1:0-9551 GCF_001076875.1 Serratia sp. 506_PEND | reverse complement strand
GGCAAATCCACGCTGGTGCGCGTGGTGCTGGGATTGGTCAAACCGACCGCCGGCACGCTGGAGCGTGAGCCCGATCTGCGCATCGGCTATGTGCCGCAAAAGCTGCACCTCGACGCCACCCTGCCGCTGACCGTCAGCCGTTTTATGCGTCTTAAACCTGGCGTAAAGAAAGCCGACATTCTGCCGGCGCTCAAGCGCGTACACGCCGCCCACCTGCTCGACCAGCCGATGCAAAAGCTCTCCGGCGGTGAAAACCAGCGCGTGCTGCTGGCGCGAGCGCTGCTGAACAAACCGCAGCTGCTGGTGCTGGACGAACCCACGCAAGGGGTGGACGTCAACGGCCAGCTGGCGCTGTACGATCTGATCGATCAGCTGCGTAAAGAGCTGGGCTGCGCCGTGCTGATGGTGTCGCACGATCTGCATCTGGTGATGGCGAAAACCGACGAGGTACTGTGCCTCAATCAGCACATCTGCTGCTCCGGCGCGCCGGAGGTGGTGTCGATGCATCCTGAATTCATCGCCATGTTCGGCAACCGCGGCGCAGAGCAACTGGCGGTGTATCGCCACCATCACAATCACCGCCACGATCTGCAGGGAAGAATTGTCTTGAAGAAAACCGGGAGCCGCGAAGCATGATTGAACTGTTACTTCCCGGCTGGCTGGCCGGCGTGTTGTTGGCTAGCGCCGCCGGGCCGCTNTCGTGGTCTGGCGCCGCATGTCCTACTTCGGCGACACCCTGGCGCACGCCTCGCTGCTCGGCGTCGCCTTTGGTCTGCTGCTGGACATCAATCCCTTCTATGCGGTGATCGCCATTACGCTGCTGTTGGCTTTGGCCCTGGTGTGGCTGGAACGTCGCCCGCAGCTCTCGGTGGATACGCTGCTCGGCATTCTGGCCCACAGCGCCCTGTCGCTGGGGCTGGTGGTGGTGGCGTTGATGTCCAACGTGCGGGTCGATCTGATGGCCTACCTGTTCGGCGATCTGCTGTCGGTCACGCTGAGCGACATCGTGATGATCGCCGGCGGCGTCGCCGTGGTGCTGTTGGTGCTGTGGTGGCAATGGCGCGATCTGCTATCGATGACCATCAGCCCGGAGCTGGCGCACGTCGATGGCGTCAATTTGGCGCGGGCGCGCACCGTGTTGATGCTGGTCACCGCGTTGACCATCGGCCTGGCGATGAAATTCGTCGGCGCGCTGATCATCACCTCGCTGCTGATCATCCCTGCCGCCACCGCCCGCCGCTTCGCGCGCACGCCGGAACAGATGGCCGGCGTCGCGGTGCTGCTCGGGATGGTGGCCGTCACCGGCGGCCTGACCTTCTCGGCGTTTTACGATACGCCGGCCGGCCCTTCGGTAGTGCTGAGCGCCGCCGTACTGTTCACGCTGAGTTTGTTCAAAAAACAGCAGGCTTGATTAAAGCCGGGATATGACAAGGGCCGCATCTGCGGCCCTTTCTTATTGGCGGATTAAAAATTTACTCTTCGCGTTCGAGACCAAAGTGCCGGTAGGCATGCTGCGTCGCCAGGCGGCCGCGCGGCGTGCGCTGGATAAAGCCCTGCTGGATCAGGAACGGTTCAATCACGTCTTCGATGGTTTCGCGCTCTTCACCGATCGCCGCCGCTAAGTTGTCCAACCCGACCGGGCCGCCGGTAAACTTGTCGATAATCGCCAGCAGCAGTTTGCGATCCATATAGTCGAAGCCTTCGGCATCGACGTTGAGCATATCAAGCGCCTGCGCCGCCACCGAACCGCTGATCACGCCGTTGGCGCGCACTTCAGCGAAATCACGCACCCGGCGCAACAGGCGGTTGGCGATACGCGGCGTGCCGCGCGCGCGGCGGGCCACTTCATGGGCTCCCTCGTCGGACAGCTCCAACCCTAGGCACCCGGCGCTGCGCGAGACGATGTGCTGCAGATCCGCCACCTGATAAAACTCCAGCCGCTGGACAATGCCGAAGCGATCGCGCAACGGCGAGGTCAGCGAACCGGCGCGGGTGGTGGCTCCCACCAACGTGAACGGCGGCAGATCGAGCTTAATCGAACGCGCCGCCGGCCCTTCGCCGATCATGATATCCAGCTGATAGTCTTCCATCGCCGGATACAATACTTCTTCCACCACCGGTGACAAACGGTGAATTTCGTCGATGAACAACACGTCGTGCGGTTCGAGGTTGGTCAGCATCGCCGCCAGATCGCCCGCCTTCTCCAGCACCGGGCCGGAAGTGGTGCGCAGATTCACGCCCATTTCGTTGGCCACGATATTGGCCAGGGTGGTTTTCCCCAGCCCCGGCGGACCGAAGATCAGCAGGTGGTCGAGCGCGTCGCCGCGCTGCTTGGCCGCCTGGATGAAGATCTCCATCTGCTCGCGTACGTGCGGCTGACCCACGTATTCGGTCAGCAGCTTGGGACGAATGGCGCGATCGAGGACTTCTTCCTCATTGATCGGTTCGGCGGAGATCAGGCGGTCGGCTTCAATCATTATCTACCTCTTAGCGGCCTTACAAAGCAGCGCGCAACGCGTCACGGATCAGGGTCTCGCAGTCGGCACCCGGCTTGGCAATTTTGCTGACCATGCGGCTGGCTTCCTGCGGCTTATAGCCCAGCGCTACCAGCGCCGAGACCGCTTCGGCCTCCGCGTCAGCCTCAGGCGCTTTCTCCGCGGCGGACGGCAGGCTGATCTCGCTGCTGCTGTTGAACAGATCGCCGTTCAGCCCTTTGAAGCGGTCTTTCATCTCTACCACCAGGCGCTCGGCGGTTTTCTTGCCTACGCCCGGCAGCTTGACCAGCGCGGTGATTTCTTCGCGCTCCACCGCGCTGACGAACTGCTGCGCGGACATGCCTGACAGGATGGCGAGCGCCAGTTTCGGCCCGACGCCGTTGACCTTGATCAGCTCGCGGAACAGCGCGCGCTCCTGCTTGTCGTTGAAACCGTACAGCAGCTGCGCATCTTCACGCACCACGAAGTGGGTAAACACGATGGCCTCTTGCCCCAGTTCCGGCAGCTCGTAAAAGCAGGTCATCGGCATGTGCACTTCATAACCCACACCGTTCGCCTCCAGTAACACCAGCGGCGGCTGCTTTTCCAGAATATTTCCTCTGAGACGACCTATCATTTACCCTCCTGCGGAATGACCGGGCATGGCGCCCTGCCATGCCGTTGCTGGTAAAGCTTATAACATAAAAAAGGCTGGATGAATATCCAGCCTGAGCAATCATCGCTTCGCGTCAGCGCAAACGCCCGCGCGCCAGGTTCAACCGCCCTTCGCTCATCCGCAGCACGTTCTGGCTGAGATGGCAATGGGTGATGGCGATGGCCAGGGCATCCGCGGCATCCGCCTGCGGGTTGGCCGAGAGTTTGAGCAGCGAACGCACCATGTGCTGCACCTGCGCCTTTTCGGCTGCGCCGGTGCCGACCACGGTTTGTTTGACTTGCCGCGCCGCATATTCGAACACTTCCAGATTCTGATTCACCGCCGCGACAATCGCAACGCCGCGCGCCTGACCGAGCTTGAGCGCCGAATCCGGGTTCTTGGCCATAAATACCTGTTCGATGGCGAAGAAATCGGGCTGAAACTGGGTGATGATCTCGCTGACGCCGGCGTAAATCAGCTTCAGCCGCGTCGGCATGTCGTCCACCACCGTGCGGATGCAGCCGCTGGCGATATAGCTCAACTGACGCCCCTGCTGGCGGATAAGGCCATAGCCGGTGACGCGCGAGCCGGGATCGATACCGAGTATGATCGCCATATCTACATCCACCTTGCATGCACGGCGCCGCCGAACGGCGGCGCCCGTTTTACCGGATTACAGCGTCGCCGCCACTTCGTCGGAGATTTCACCGTTATGGTAAACTTCCTGCACGTCGTCGCAGTCTTCCAGCATATCGATCAGGCGCAGCAGCTTAGGCGCGGTTTCCGCGTCCATGTCGGCCTTGGTCGATGGGATCATCGACACTTCCGCCGCTTCAGCTTCGAAGCCCGCCGCGGTCAGCGCGTCTTTCACCGCGCCCAGGCTTTCCCAGGCGGTGAACACGTCGATGGCGCCATCGTCATAGGTCACGATGTCTTCCGCACCGGCTTCCAGCGCCGCTTCCATTACGCTGTCTTCATCCAGGCCCGGTGCGTAAGTGATTACGCCCTTCTTGGTGAACAGATAAGCCACGGAACCGTCGGTGCCGAGGTTGCCGCCGCATTTGGTAAAGGCGTGACGCACTTCCGCCACGGTGCGGTTGCGGTTGTCGCTCAGGCATTCGATCATGACGGCGGTGCCGCCAGGGCCGTAACCTTCATAGATGATGGTTTCCATATTGGTATCATCATCGCCGCCCACGCCGCGCGCGATCGCGCGGTTCATGGTGTCGCGCGTCATATTGTTCGACAGCGCCTTGTCCATCGCCGCGCGCAGACGCGGGTTGGAATCCGGATCGCCGCCGCCCAGCTTCGCGGCGGTGACCAGCTCACGAATAATCTTGGTGAAAATTTTACCGCGCTTGGCGTCCTGCGCCGCTTTACGGTGCTTTGTGTTGGCCCACTTACTATGACCTGCCATAAAAAATCTCCGAAAAAAACTACTGGACTGAATTGATCACGAACTCTTCAATCGCCTGCTGATTGCTCCACGACTTGGTCAACTTCACGGCCTCGGCCGCCTCAAGCCATTGGTAAGCGTGATGCTCGGTAATTACCGGATCGCGCTCCTCGGGCAACGCCAGACAGAACCAGTGCTCTTTATTGCGCGTGGTTCCCGGCGCATAGCGATGTCGCAAATGGACAAAGAGTTCAAACTCCACGCAGCGCTGGCAATCGAACAACGGCAGGTGCTCTGCTTCGATATCGATGCCCACTTCTTCCATGACCTCACGCCGTGCGGCATGCGGCGGCGACTCATCCTGTTCCAGGCTGCCGGTGACCGACTGCCAGAACTCGGTATCGTCGCGCCGCTGTAACATCAGCACCCGACCACTGGATTTCGCGTAAATCACTACCAGGATAGATTCAGGGCGCTTGTAACTCATCACTCGCTCTCTTGTTCCGCACCGGCTTTCTTTACCACACTGATCGCCAGCTCCTGCAGCGACGCCGGGTTGGCGAAGCTCGGTGCGTCGGTCATCAGACAGGCCGCCGCGGTGGTTTTCGGGAAGGCGATGACGTCGCGGATGTTGTCGGTGCCGGTCAGCAGCATCACCAGACGGTCCAGGCCGAAGGCCAGGCCGGCGTGCGGTGGCGTACCGTACTTCAGCGCGTCCAGCAGGAAGCCGAACTTCTCGCGCTGTTCATGTTCGTCGATGCCCAAAATGCTGAATACCGTCTGCTGCATTTCGCTGCGGTGAATACGCACCGAACCGCCGCCCACTTCGTAACCGTTGATCACCATGTCATAGGCGTTGGCGATAGCGTTGACCGGCGCGGCGGCCAGCTCTTCCGGGCTCATGTCGCGCGGTGAGGTGAACGGGTGGTGCATCGCCGCCAGGCCGCCCTCTTCGTCTTCTTCGAACATCGGGAAGTCGACCACCCACAGCGGCGCCCAGCTGTCGAGTTGGGTCAGCCCCAGATCGCGTCCCAGCTTCAGGCGCAGCGCGCCCATCGCATCGGTGACAATCTTGAAACTGTCTGCGCCGAAGAACAGGATGTCGCCGGTCTGCGCGTCGGTGCGCGCCAGGACAGCTTCCAGCACTTCCGCGCTGAGGAATTTGGCGATCGGGCTCTGCACGCCTTCCATGCCGGCGGCGCGGTCGTTGACCTTCAGCCAGGCCAGGCCTTTGGCGCCGTAGATGTGGACGAAAGCGCCGTACTCATCGATCTGCTTGCGGGTCAGCTGTGCGCCGCCCGGTACGCGGATCGCTGCCACGCGGCCTTTGGCGTCGTTGGCCGGGCCGGAGAACACTTTGAACTCGACGTCCTTGACCAGGTCGGCCACGTCCACCAGCTCCAGCGGGTTACGCAGGTCCGGCTTGTCGGAACCAAAGCGACGCATCGCTTCGGCGAAGGTCATGACCGGGAAATCGCCCAGTTCCACGCCCTTCACGTCCAGCCACAGTTCACGCGCCAGTTTCTCCATCACTTCACGCACCTGCTCGGCGGTCATGAAGGAGGTTTCGACGTCGATCTGGGTGAATTCAGGCTGACGATCCGCACGCAGATCTTCATCGCGGAAGCATTTGACGATCTGGTAGTAACGATCGAAGCCGGACATCATCAGCAGCTGTTTAAACAGCTGCGGAGACTGCGGCAGCGCGTAGAATTTGCCCTTGTGCACGCGGCTCGGCACCAGGTAATCGCGGGCGCCTTCCGGCGTCGCCTTGGTCAGCATCGGCGTTTCGATGTCGAGGAAGCCGTGGCTGTCCATGAAGCGGCGCACGAAGCTGGTGATTTTGGCGCGAGTCTTCAGACGCTCGGCCATTTCCGGACGACGCAGATCGAGGTAACGGTATTTCAGGCGCGCTTCTTCGCTGTTGACCTGGTTGGAGTCCAGCGGCAGCGGCTCGGATCGGTTGATGATCTCGAGCGCGTGGGCGAACACTTCCACTTCGCCGGTGGCCATATCTTTATTGATCTGGCTGTCCGGACGCGCACGCACGGTGCCGACGATCTGGATGCAGAATTCATTGCGCAGGTCATAGGCCTTGTCGAACGCCACTTTCTGGTCCGGATCGAAGAACACCTGCACGATGCCTTCGCGGTCGCGCATATCAATAAAGATCAGGCCGCCCAGATCGCGACGACGATTGACCCAACCACACAGAGTGACTTCCTGGCCCACGTGGGACAGATTCAACTGCCCGCAATATTCAGTACGCATACGCTATCCTTTTACACAGCCGATGCCGCGCCGGGCTACTGCGCCCCTGTCGCGCGGCTGTTATCTGATAAATTCTACTTGTTACCCGGTTTAAAATCCGTCGCATACCAGCCGGTGCCCTTAAGCTGGAAGCCGGAGGATGAGATCAACTTGGTCAACGCGGGCTGCCCACACGCCGGGCAGTCTGCCAGCGGCGCATCGGAAAATTTTTGCAATTTCTCTAACCGATGGTTGCAAGCACCACATGCATATTCATAAATCGGCATAGGTCGTTGGATTAAAGAGTGTTGAAAAAAGGGAGTCATTATAAAGGAAATTCATCCGCCCGATAAGTGCGAACACAGCATTGTTACTGCACTAAATGGCGCGTTTTTGTCCGAATCAACACATCGGTTAACAAATTTCCCATTAACCTGCGACAGTTTTTTCACGTAGCCTGATTCTCCCCCGGTTTTGCGCCGAACGCAGCTCGTCCGACGCGCCGAACAGTTTTTATCCACTTCGCAACGAGATGAAATCCATGCTGAAACTTGACGCCCAAACCACCGCTCTGGTGCTGATCGATTTGCAAAACGGCATTCTGCCCTACGCCGGCGGCCCGCACGGCGCCGACCAGGTGGTGGCGAACGCCGCCCTGCTGGCCGCGCGTTTTCGCATGCTGGGCGCGCCGGTGCTGTTGGTGCGCGTCGGTTGGTCAGACTCCTTCGCCGAGGCGCTGAAACAACCGGTGGATAAACCGGCTCCCGCGCCCGCCGGCGGTTTGCCGGCCACCTGGTGGGAGTTCCCCGCGCCGCTGGCGGTCTGCGACAACGATATTTTGATCACCAAGCGCCAATGGGGCGCCTTCTACGGCACCGATCTGGACTTGCAGCTGCGCCGTCGCGGCATCAAATCCGTAGTCTTGGGCGGCATATCCACCAATATCGGCGTGGAGTCCACCGCCCGCGCCGCCTGGGAACACGGCTATGAGCTGGTGATCGCCGAAGACGTCTGCAGCGCGCAGAACGCGGAAATGCACCGTTTCGCGTTCGAACACATCTTCCCGCGTTTGGCGCGGGTGCGCGACACCGGCGAAATTCTTGCCGCGCTCGACCGGTAACGTTAAGTTGTAGCCTGATAATCCAAGCACAAGTAAAGGAAGACGACGCCGTGATCTACATCGGACTGCCGCAGTG
The DNA here is from genome assembly GCF_001076875.1 of Serratia sp. 506_PEND. Lineage (NCBI taxonomy): Bacteria > Pseudomonadati > Pseudomonadota > Gammaproteobacteria > Enterobacterales > Yersiniaceae > Serratia > Serratia sp. 506_PEND. The sequence continues at coordinate 1,580 of NZ_JVEL01000538.1, read as the reverse complement.
GCAACATGCAGCCTGGAACCGTATCGGGCTGCGTGATTTGGCGGATTACAGCCGCTACTTCAACTGCGTGGAAGGCAACACCACCTTCTACGCGCTGCCGAAACTGGACATCGTGCAGCGCTGGCGCGACATGACCGGCGACGATTTTCGCTTCTGCTTCAAATTCCCGTCGGACATCAGCCACAAGGCCGCCCTGCGCAACTGCGCCGCCGAGCTGCAGGCGTTTTACCACTGTCTGAGCCCGGTGCATCAGCGCATCGGCCAGTTGTGGCTGCAGCTGCCCGCCGCCTTCGGCCCCGATGAGCTGCCGCGCATGTGGCAGTTCTTCGAAAGCCTGCCGCAGGAATTCACCTACGGCGTAGAAGTGCGTCATCCGGCGTTTTTCGCCAAGGGCGAGGAAGAGCGCGCGTTGAATCAGGGGTTGCACCAGCGCGGCATCAATCGGGTGATCCTCGACAGCCGCCCGGTGCATCACGCCGCCCCCAACACCGCTGCCGTACGCGATGCCCAGCAGAAAAAACCGAAGCTGCCGGTACACGCGCTGGTCACCGCGGACCAACCGTTGGTGCGCTTTATCGGCGGTGACCAGTTGGCCGATAACCTACGCTGGTTCGAAGCCTGGCAGCAAAAACTGCCGCTGTGGCAGCAACAGCATCAGCCCTATCTGTTTATTCATACGCCGGACAACGGCGATTCGCCCCAGCAGGCGCAAAAAATTTGGCAGCAGTTGCGCCTGGCGATCCCTGATTTGCCTGCGCCGCCAGACTGGCCAGAACAAGATGCACTGTTTTGACCTATTAATCTGACCAATAACATCAAATATTTCCCCGCGACAGTGAATACAATGACGGCTATGATGCTGACTGCCAGTTTTGGTTAGGGAACGGAGTTAAAAATGGTAAGCGCGCTTTATGTGGTGCTCGGCGCATTGTTGTTGATCAAACTCTCTTATGACGTAGTCAGATTAAGGATGCAGTACCGCGTAGCCTACGGCGACGGCGGTTTCTACGAATTGCAGACCGCCATACGCGTGCATGGCAACGCCGTTGAATACATTCCTATCGCTGCCGTATTGCTGGTGATCATGGAAATGAACGGCGCGGAAATCTGGATGATTCACCTCTGCGGCCTGATGCTGATGGCCGGGCGGCTGGTGCATTACTACGGTTTACGCAACCGTGAGGTTCGCTGGCGCCGTTCCGGCATGGCCGCGACCTATATCTCTTTGTTGTTGATGGTTCTGGCAAATATCTTCTATCTGCCTTGGGATCTGATTTTCAGCCTGCACTGATCCCGTTTTATCATCAGGCGGCCGCGCCGCCTGCTTCCGCTCCGCTTTTTTGCGCTTTTCTGTTAGACTACGCAGCTTCGAATTCTGAACTGATTTGCCGCTATGCCAAACCGCGATACCCTTTTCTCCGCTCCCATCGCCAAATTGGGCGACTGGACCTTCGACGAACGCGTCGCCGAAGTGTTCCCCGACATGATCCAACGCTCGGTTCCCGGCTATTCCAACATCATCTCGATGATCGGCATGCTGGCCGAACGCTTTGTGCACCCCGACAGCCGAGTGTATGACC
>NZ_JVEL01000537.1:0-3970 GCF_001076875.1 Serratia sp. 506_PEND | reverse complement strand
GGCTTTGTTGAATAAATCGAACTTTTAGGTGATTAGCGGATCTGATCGATACAGTCGTTTCAGCATTGGATCCCCATGGCAAAGCAAAAGTTTAAAATCACTAACTGGTCCGCCTACAACAACGCACTCAGGCAGCGCGGTTCACTCACTGTGTGGCTTGATGAGTCAGCCATTGCAGCATGGACTGACAGTACACAGCCCGAAGGGCGTGGCCGTCCGCTTCACTACACCGATATGGCTGTCATCACGGTTCTGATGATGAAGCGCGTGTTCAACCTGTCGCTCCGGGCATTACAGGGCTTCGTTGACTCGATTTTTAAGCTGATGGCTCTGCCGCTGTGCTGCCCGGATTACTCTCTGGTCAGCAGGCGGTCAAAGACCGTCAACATCAACATAAAGACGCCAACCCGGGGTGAAATCGCGCACCTGGTCATCGACAGTACAGGCCTGAAGGTTTTCGGTGAAGGTGAATGGAAAGTCAGGCAGCATGGGGCCGACAAACGCAGAGTGTGGCGCAAGCTCCATCTGGCCGCAGACAGTGCGACGCACGAGATTATCTGTGCCGATTTATCGCTCAGCGGAACGACAGATGCACAGGCACTGCCGGTGCTGATTAACCAGACCCACCGGAAAATCAGGGAAGCCTCAGCAGACGGCGCCTACGATACCCGTTACTGCCATGATGCTTTGCTGAGGAAAAAAATCAGGCCGCTCATTCCGCCACGAAGTGGTGCGCAATACTGGCCCGACAAGTACCATGAACGTAACCACGCCGTGGCAAATCAGCATCTGAGCGGCAGCAATGACGTCTGGAAAAAGAAAGTGGGTTATCACAGGCGTTCAGTGGCAGAAACGGCCATGTTCCGGTTCAAAACGCTCTTGGGTGCTCATCTGAGCCTGCGGGACTATGACGCGCAGGTGGGTGAAGCAATGGCGATGGTCAAAGCGCTGAACCGGATGACGCTGTTGGGGATGCCGGACAGCATCCGGATCGCATAACGGGTGTACCGGCGGGAGCTATCCTGTCGCCTGACTCTGATTTATTCAACAAAGCCTCGGCAAGGTCAAAAATCAGGTAGAGAAATATTTAGCGGCACTCTAACGCTTTATTAATGGGAGATATCGAATGAAATTAACCGTTCTCGGCGGCGGCGGCGTGCGTTCCCCGTTCCTCGCCAAGTCCATCGCCTATAACGCCCATCGCATCGGCATTACCGAAGTGGTGTTTATGGATACCGATGAGCGCCATCTGGCGATCTACGGCGCCCTCGCGCAGGGCGTATTCCAGCGCATTCGCGGCGACATTGCTTTCAGTCTCAGCAGCGATCCGCGCCAGGCGCTGCAAGACGCCGATTACATCATCACCACCCTGCGCATCGGCGGCGAGGAAGGCCGCATCCATGACGAGCGCATCGCGCTCAATCACCAGTTGCTCGGGCAAGAAACCACCGGCGCCGGCGGCTTCGCCATGGCAATGCGTTCGATTCCGGCGATCCTCGACTATTGCCGCCTGATCGAGCAGCTTTCCTCGCCGGACGCGGTCCTGTTCAACTTCACCAATCCTTCCGGCATGGTGACCGAGGCGATCATCAAATCCGGCTTCCAGCGCCGGGTCTACGGCATCTGCGACGCCCCCAGCGAGTTTATCCGCGAACTGGCCGAGCTGCTGGACTGCCGCGAAGACCAACTGAGCGTCGACTGTTTCGGCCTCAACCATCTTTCCTGGTTCCGCAATGCGCGCGTCAACGGCGAGCCGGTCACGGAACGGTTGCTGGCGGATCCGCGCCTGTATCGCGATACCTGCATGAAATACTTCTCGCCGGAGCTGGTGGCGCTGTCGGACAATTTGATGCTCAACGAGTATCTCTACTATTACTACTACCGTGAGCAGGCGATCGCCGCCATCGTCGCGGGCGGCGAGACGCGCGGCGAACAAATCGCGGCGATCAACCGCCAAATGCTGTCAGAGTTAGGCGAACTGGACATCCCCCGCCAGTTGGAACACGCCTTCTCTGTCTATTTCTGCCATTACCTGCAGCGCGAAAACTCCTACATGCAGCGCGAGTCCAACCAGGGCAAGGTGAAAACGCGTGAGATGCTGACGCTGCAACAGTTTATCGAACAGCCGGACAGCGGCGGCTATGCCGGGGTGGCGATCGACATTCTGGAGGCGGTCAACAGCGGCCGGCAAAAACGCGTGGTGGTATCGATGCAAAACCGCGACACGCTCGATTTTCTGCACCCGGAAGACGTGATCGAAATCAGCTGCGAATTGAGCAGCGCCGGCATTCAGCCGGTCAAAATGCGCGATATTCCCGACACCCAGAAAAACCTGATTTCGCAGGTGAAAGAGTACGAACGGTTGGCGGTGGCGGCGATCCTGACCGGCAATCGCCAGCTGGCCATCAAGGCGCTGATGGTGCACCCGCTGGTCAACTCCTACTCGCTGGCGAAAACGCTGGTGGAGGAGTACCTGCAGGCTCACCGTCAATATGCCGGGCACTGGCGCTAAATGGCGCGGCGCGGCCGTCAGTGGCCGCGTCGTTCAAACCAGGCGGTGATCACATTCTCGAATCCCAACAGACAGTGACCGAAAAACGGGTTGGGATAGTAGATATCGTGATCGTATTTTTGCCGGTCCTCAAACAGAAAGGTCATGTCGGCCTGCTGCGCCAGCGGGCTGTCGCCGTCGCCGCAGAAGGCCGCCAGCAGAATGCGGTTACGCTTCACCGCCTCGCCCCAGCTCAGCGCCGAGCCGCTGTTGCCCGACTTTGAAATCACGATCACCATGTCGAAGCGAAAGCGCGTCTCACGGTCAAGAATGTCGAAATCCGGCCACAGCGACAGGTAACTGTCTACGCCCAGCGTCATAAACTTGTTGTACATATACTGCGCCACCAGCTGCGAAAAACCGCTGCCGTGGATCAGGATCTTGCCGCTGTCGAGCAGATCGAGAAACTGCGCCTGCTGGGCCGGCGGCGCCGCCGACGTAGGGCGTTCCGCCTGGTAGGCCGGCGCCATCGTCAGGTTGAATTTGATGAAATAGACCAGTTCGAGATAGCCGCGAAAGCCCAGCTTTTTAGCCAGCCGCACCAGCGTCGAGGGGGAACTGTAGCAGCGTGCGGACACCGCGCGGATGCCGTCGTCGATGCAGGCGTCCGGGTTGTCGAGAATGCAGTGCAAAATCGTCAGATCCGTCTTGCTGAGCTCCGCCTGGCTGAAGACCTGTTTGAAATTCATCGCCGCCCTCGTTTATTCGCCAAAATTATTGTTTCGCACGCGCTTCACCGCCTGTCCAGCGCGAGACACACAAATTGTGATGCGCTTTAAGCCGCCGAACCCCTTGATTTGCCAGCGGGATAACCGCCTTTACCCACCCCGCCCCGGCCCCTATAATGGCCCCTTTCTGGGGTATGGCGCGGCCGGAAACGGCAGCCCATACGGGTTCGGCTCACTACTGCTGAAGGATACGCTGCATGAAAAAGTGGTCACATCTGCTCGCAGCCGGGATGATGGCGCTGAGTTTCTGCTCTGCAAACGCCTCTGACGGCAAGACACTGTACTTCTATAACTGGACTGAATACGTCCCGCCGGGGCTGCTGGAGCAGTTCACCAAAGAAACCGGCATCAAGGTGATCTATTCCACCTATGAATCCAACGAAAGCATGTACGCCAAGTTGAAAACCTACAAAGACGGCGCGTACGATCTGGTGGTGCCTTCCACATACTTCATCGCCAAGATGAGCAAGGAAGGCATGCTGCAAAAAATCGACAAGAGCAAGCTCAGCCACTTCAAGGATCTCGATCCCACCCTGCTGAACAAGCCGTTCGATCCCAACAACGACTACTCCATTCCTTACATCTGGGGCGCTACCGCCATCGGCGTCAACAGCGACGCGCAGGATCCGTCCACCGTCACCGCCTGGGCCGATCTGTGGCAACCGCAGTACAAGGGCCGCCTGCTGCTGAC
>NZ_JVEL01000536.1:0-20684 GCF_001076875.1 Serratia sp. 506_PEND | reverse complement strand
ACAGCCAGATCACCTTCGCCGGCTACCGCTTCTCCCAGGAGGACTTCATGAGCATGGGGGACTACCTCGATGCGCGTTACGAAGGAGGACGCAGCGGCAAGAGCAAGGAAATGTACACCATCACCTTCAACAAACAGTTCCGCGATCTGGGGTTGAGCACCTATCTCAACTACAGCCACCAAACCTACTGGGATCGGGCGCCGAACGATCGTTACAACCTGATGGTATCGCGCTACTTCGATATCGGCGATTTCAAGAGCGTCAGCGTGTCGCTGTCGGCCTATCGCAACCGCTATAACGAACGCAATGACGACGGGATGTATCTGTCGCTGTCGCTGCCCTGGGGCAGCGCGGGCACGCTCAGTTACAACATGACGCTCGATCGCGAAGAGAACGCCCACCGGGTCGGTTACTACAACCGGGTCGATGAACACAACAACTATCAGATCAGCGCCGGCGCCGCACGCAGCGGGGCGACGGCCAGCGGCTATTACAGCCATCAGGGCGATATGGCGCAGATCAACGCCAACGCCAGCTACCAGGCCGGCCGCTATAGCGCCGTCGGCATCGGCGCGCAGGGCGGCCTGACGATGGCGGCGGAAGGGGCGGTGCTGCACCGTGTCAATACGCCGGGCGGCACACGCTTGCTGCTCGATACCGAAGGCGTCGCCGGCGTGCCGGTACGCGGCTACGGCAGTACGGTGCTGACCAACCGTTACGGAAAAGCGGTGGTGGCGGATGTAAACAGCTACTACCGCAATAAGGCCAGCATTGATCTCAACAGCCTGAGCGACAACGTCGAGGCGACGCGTTCCGTGGTGCAGGCCACGTTGACCGAGGGAGCCATCGGCTACCGCAAGTTTGAGGTGATTGCCGGCGAGAAGGCGATGGCGATCGTCAAACTGGCGGACGGCAGCGAGCCTCCATTCGGCGCCACGGTGTTGAATGCCCGTAAACAGGAGACCGGCATCATCAATGACGGCGGCAGCGTTTACCTGTCTGGCCTCAACCCCGGCGAGCGCATGAGCGTGCATTGGAACGGCGCGGCGCAGTGTGAAATCCAGCTGCCGGCGCCGTTGCCGGCCGAAATGCTGATGAACACGCTGCTGCTGCCTTGCCGTCCTCTTGCCGGCAACAAGCCGGCGGCTGACGCCAACTGACTTATACCCGGCGGAGTGCGCTCCGCCGCTAAACCGCCGGAGCGGGATTGCCCGCCTTCGGCCGACTGGAACCGTGAAGACATGATGAATCTGACTATGACCAGAAAGACCGTTTCCCTTGTGGGCCCGCTCGCCGCCGCATTGACGCTCGGCGCGGTCGGCCTGCCCGCTCATGCGGCTATCGCGCTGGATCGCACGCGCGTGATTTTCGACGGCGACCTGAAAACGGTCAGTCTCAACATCAGTAACCAGAACAAACAGTTGCCGTATCTGGCGCAGGGGTGGATCGAAGACGATCGCGGCAACAAAATCCAAAGCCCTTTCACCGTGTTGCCGCCGGTGCAGCGGGTGGAGCCGGGCAAACCGAGCCAGGTGAAGATCCAGTCGCTGCCGGCCGCGCGTCAGCTGCCGCAGGACAGGGAGACGCTGTATTACTTCAACCTGCGTGAAATCCCGCCGCGCAGCAACAAGCCGAATACGCTGCAGATAGCGTTGCAGACGCGCATCAAAATGTTTTATCGCCCGGCGGCGCTCGCCCCGAAGAAGAATGCGGCGCCGTGGCAGGAGCAGCTGACCCTGACCCGGCAGGGTGACAAGTACGTGGTGAACAACCCGACCCCGTACTACGTGACGATCGTTGAGGCGAGCGCCGGCAAGGGCGGGAAAGGGGCGGCGGGCTTTGAACCGTTGATGGTGGCGCCGAAGGCCAATGCCCCGCTGAACGTCTCCGCCGCGAGCCTCGGCAACGCGCCGTCGCTGGCGTACATCAACGATTACGGCGGGCGGCCGCAGTTGAACTTCCGCTGCGCCGGCAATGCCTGCCAGGCCGTGCCGGCCGCCAAATGACGAGCCGCGCGCAGGCAGGAAAGACAGAGTGAACACAGCGGAGTGAACGAATCATGCAACGAAAGATCCCCATGCTGTTGGGAAAGGCCTATGAGCGTCATCAGCGACGCACTATCGGCCTGACGGTATTGGCCGCGCTGATGGTGCCGCTGACGGCGGGCGCGATGCTGATGCTGATGCCGCCGGCCCGCGCGGTAGACAATTGGGACGTGGAGGGCGCGAACGGCACGCTCCACGTCTACGGCGCGTTGACGGAAAGCGCCTGCAGCCTGGAAATGACCACCGCACGTCAGGAAGTGTGGTTGGGTGAGACGGGAACGGCGCACTTCCAGCGCCCGGGCGATCGCGGCACGCCGGTGGCGTTCGAGCTGACGCTGAAAGACTGTCTGCGGGCGCCGGCGAGCAACCGCGACGCCTGGACCGGAGTGCTGGCCTGGAGCGGCAGCCAGCCTGCGGTGTCCGTGGCGTTTGCCGCGCCGACGGATGACGACGCGCCGGGGTTGGTCAGGGTCGCCGGCGTTACCGGATTGGGGTTGCAGTTGGCAGATGCCACCGGCCTGCCTGTGCGCCTCGGCGCGCGTAACAAACCGGTATTGCTGACGCCGGGACAAAACACCCTGATGTACACGGTGACGCCGGTGCGCACCCCGGCGACGCTGAGCGCCGGCGCTTACCGTACGGCGATCGATTTCCGGCTTTACTACGACTAATACGCCGCTTGCGCCCGGTCGGCGCAAGCGCAACCAAAGGGAGTGGCGTCATGCGCGCGACAGAGACGAACCGGCGCCGGAGCGCGCTGTTGGGGGCTGGCATGGTCATGGCGGCCGGCATAATGGCGCAGTCGGCGACTGCGGCGGAAAACATGCGCTTTCACGGCACGCTGGTGGCCGAGCCGTGCGTCATTCAGCCAGGGGATGAGGACATTCCGCTGGATTTCGGCACCATCGTTGACAAATACCTGTATCTGAACACCCGCTCCCACAGCCAAACCTTCGCGTTGCACCTGACCGAGTGCGATCTCAGCCTGGGCAATACGGTGGCTATCACGTTTACCGGCACCGAGAACGCCAAACTGCCCGGCCTGTTGGCGTTGGATGCCGGCAGCCTGGCGTCGGGGATCGGCATCGGGCTGGAGGACAGCAGCGGCAAGGCGCTGCCGCTCAATCGCGCCAGCGATAAATTCCGCCTGAATGCCGGCAACACCACGCTTACGCTGCAGGCCTATGTGCAAGGGGAGCCGGAGGCTATCCAGACGAAGTCCATCGGCCGCGGCACTTTCAGCGCGGTGGCCACTTTTACGTTGGAATACGAATAAGCGTCTACAAGGACAAGAAACGCAATGATGAGAAAGCACGTCAATCACGCCCTGCGCATGGGGCTGCTGTGCCTGTTGGCGTTGAGCGCCGCCGCTTGCCAAAGCCAAAAGTCGGGCAAGCCCGCCGTGAACACTAAAAATCAGGTTGTGCAACCTCCGTCAGAAGAGGCTTTGCGCAAGCAGCGTGAGGCCGAGCAGCTGCAGCAGTGCCAGCAGCAACTGGGGGCATTGCGCGCGATCGACGAGAAACAGTATCAGCGCTATAAGCAGGCCTTCGACAGCCTGATGAGCGGCGCTTCGCAGTACGCCAGCCTGCGCGCCAGGGTAAACGGCGAAACGCAGGCGACGGTGGATGCGCTGTATCGCTACAAGGTCAACTATCTGTGCGCCGGGGTGAATCAGGCGGTGTTGACCGGCTTGGCGGATCGCGGGGAGCAGATTAAATGAGGCTGCGCCTGCTGGGCTGCGTCGCTCTGCTGTTCTCCGGCGTCGCGCTGGCGGACGACGGCGTGCCGGCGCTGCTGCAGTTTGCCGAGCAGTATCAACGGCAAAACACCGTGCCGACGAACGAAAAAGCGGCGCCAGCCGACCGCGGGGCGGGACAAAAAAGGCCTGAGCCGGCAAAGCGCACGTCGGGCGCCAACCAGCCTGCTTCATCGGCCAAAGCTTTTACGCTGACCCAGGAATTATTGGCGCGTGATCAACAGCTGGCGCGTCAGCGAATGGAACTGACGATGTTGCGCCAGGAACTCGCCGCGTTGCGGGCGGAGAAAGCGACGCCATCCGTCGCGACGTTGCCGGACTCGTCAACGCTTCAGCAGTGGATCGCCGGGCTGGGCGCCGCCTGGCGCGGTTCGCCCGATGCGCAGCGCGCCGAGGCGCTGTTGCGTCAGGCGACGCAGGAAACCGCCAAAAGCAGAGCGGCGGCGGCGCAGGCCGAACGGCGCGTTACCGAGCTGGAATCTGCCGCGCAGGCATCGGCACAGACGCTTGCACAACGCCAACGCGAGCACCAGGAGGCGTTGCACGCTCTGCGCGCCGCGTTGGAAGAGAGCGAGCAGAAGCGGGCCGCTGAGCAGAAAGTGACCCAGCAGACGCGCGAAGCGCTATTGGCGCTGCATAAGCGGCTGCAATGGGAAGTGACGCCGGAGCAGTTGAAGGATGAACGCAAGCGTTTGTCCTATGCGGCGGGCAGTGCGCTGGGGCGGGACATTCAGGGGGTAGTGGCGGCGCGTCAAAGCTGGGGCGTACCGGTGGACCGCGACAGCCTGTTGGCGGGCGTCATCGATAGCGTCTCGGGGCGTTTGCGGCTGCCGCCGGATGAACTGGATGCGCTGACGGCGCAGGCGGATGCCGCCGCCGTGGCCGCGCGTGAGAAACGCGTTAACGAACAGCGGCGGCGTGATGAAGATTACCTGGCGCGATTCAGTCAACAAAAGGGCGTAAAGCAGTCGGCGATGGGCTTTTGGTATCGGGTGGATTACGCCGGGGAGGGCGCGCTGGCACCAACGGCGGTGGTCGATGTGGTCGTGAAGGAGAAGTTGACCGACGGTACGGTGATCCAGGATATGGAACTGAGCGGCAAGGTGCTGTCGCAACCGCTGTCCGAGTATCCGCCACTGTTCAGGGAGGCGATAAGCCATCTGCACAACCACGGTTCGCTGACGATGGTTGTGCCGCCGGCGCTGGCCTACGGCGAAACCGGCTACCCGCCGAAAGTGCCACCTAACGCCACCATGATTTATGAATTACGCATCGACAACAGTCAGGCGCCGGCAAAGGGCGCCCAGGCGGTTAAACGGGAAGCCGGAACGGCGGGAGGGCAGGGATGAACACGATGATAAAAATCGCGCTATTTGATGAAAACCGTTACTTCAGCGCCGGCTGGCAGGAGGCTCTGGCGCTGCACTTCAGCACTTACGGCAAGCGCACGCTGTTACTGGATGCGCAGCAGGTTCACGAAGCCGATCTGGTGTTCTGCTATTTTCCTCCCGGCGTGCAAAGCTGTTTTTGTCACTTCTTTGAGACGCAGACCGCGGGGCGCAAAACGCTGTATTTCTCGTTGCGAACGCCGGAGGGGCGGCATAAGCGCACCGTTGGGAACCGTTGCGCGCTGGAGGCCGGTGTTATCTACCACGATACGCCGTTGGTCTCGGCGCTGTATCAGGTGAGCGCCGAGCTGGAACGGCGCAGCAAATGGCCGGGCAGGCCGGGTTGTGGCAGGAACTGCATATGCCAGCACCGCGGCCTGACGCTGCGCGAACAGGAGATCATGCGCTGTATGACGCGGGAGATGGGGGTGACGCAAATCGCACGGATGCTGGACATCAGCGTGAAAACCGTCAGCAACCACAAGATGAGCGTTATGCGCAAAATGGGATTCCGGCGTAATGCCGAGCTTTATGGGTGGCTGCGACACAGCGCCCGTCCCGGCGCCATGGGGCTCGAACCGGCATTCAGCCGGGCGTTGCGGCAGGGAAGGAACGGCATTGAGACGGCGCCGGCCAAATCGGACCGGCCGGCGCCTTAAGTGCCTTGCCGTGGCGATCAGTTGCAGGCCACGACCTTGATCGCCAGCCCGCCCTGTGAGGTTTCGCGGTACTTGGCGTTCATGTCTTTGCCGGTTTCGTACATGGTTTCGATGACCTTATCCAGACAAACCCGCGGTTCGCTGGTGCGGCGCATCGCCATGCGCGCGGCATTGACTGCCTTGACGGCGGAAATGGCGTTGCGTTCGATGCAAGGCACCTGAACCTGACCAGCGAGCGGATCGCAGGTCAGTCCCAAATGGTGCTCCATGGCGATCTCCGCCGCGATGCACACCTGCGCCGGGCTGCCGCCCAGCAGCTCGGTCAACCCGGCCGCCGCCATCGAGCAGGCGACGCCCACCTCCCCCTGGCAACCCACTTCGGCGCCGGAGATCGAGGCGTTCATCTTGTACAGCGCGCCAATCACGCCGGACGCCAGGAAGTAGCGGGTGTAGGAATTGGCGTTCACCGGGCGGATGAACTTGTCGTAGTAGGCCAGCACCGCAGGGATGATGCCGCAGGCGCCGTTGGTCGGGGCGGTAACCACGCGGCCACCGGCGGCGTTCTCTTCGTTGACCGCCAGCGCGAACATGTTGATCCAATCGACCACGTTCATCGGGTCGATATTGTTCTTGTCTCCGGTCACCAGAATGCGGCGCAGCGCGGCGGCGCGGCGCGGCACCTTCATCGGGCCGGGCAGCAGGCCTTCGGTGTTGATGCCGCGCTCAATACCGGCGCTCATCACCTGCCAGACGTCGGCGAAGTGCGCGTCGATATCCGCTTTGCTGCGCAGCGCCAGCTCGTTCTGCATCACCAGGCCGGACAACGACAGCCCGGTCTCTTTGCAATGCTGCTGCAAATCGTGCGCCGATTTGAACGGGTAGGGCACCGGCGTTGCGCCCTCGGCGGACTGGCCGAAGTGCTCTTCGTCGACGATGAAACCGCCGCCGATCGAGTAATAGGTTTTGCTGTGCAGCAAGCGTTCACCGGCGAAGGCGCGGATGCGCATGCCGTTTTCGTGCAGCGGCAGGTTATCGCCGTGGAAATTCATGCCGCCATGCTGCGGGAAATCCACCTCGTGGTGGCCGTTGGCCAGCGGCAGGCGGCCGCGCTGTTCGACGTCGCGGATAAAGCCCGGAATGCTGTCGATGTCCACGTCGTGCGGCAGGTTGCCGGCCAGGCCCATGATGATGGCGATATCGGTATGGTGGCCTTTACCGGTCAACGACAGCGAACCGTACACGTCGACCACCACGCGGGTGGTGTCCTGCAGCTGCTGGTGGGCGATCAGATCGTCAATGAACTGTTTGCCGGCTTTCATCGGACCAACGGTGTGAGAACTGGATGGGCCAATGCCAATTTTGAAAATATCGAAAACGCTGACCATGGTCTCGCCTCCTTCTTCAGGTTTCAGGCGGTGAATACGGGAAATGGGGGCAGTGCGGGAGGGCCGGCGCGCAGCGGCGCCGGCCGGACGTGATTAGCCGAGCAGGCTGAACACGATAGCAGAGATGGCGATCAGACCCATCACAACCACAAATACGTTGCTGATGTGGCCGCTGTACTTGCGCATGGCAGGCACTTTACGGATGGCGTACATCGGCATCAGGAACAGCAGCATGGCGATGATTGGGCCACCCAGGGTTTCGATCATGCCCAGGATGCTCGGGTTCAGGGTGGCGACGATCCAGGTGGTCACCAGCATGAAGATAGCGGTCATGCGGTTCAGCTTGGCGGTGCTGACGGTTTTTCCGCGGCTCTTCATTGACTTGGCAACCAGGCCGTTGAAGCCTTCACGGGCGCCCAGGTAGTGGCCCAGGAACGATTTGGTGATGGCGACGAAGGCGATAACCGGCGCGATGTACTCGATCATCGGGTTGTTAAAGTGGTTAGCCAGGTAAGACAGAATCGAGATGTTCTGCGCCTTGGCTTCCGCCAGGTTTTCCGGCGTCAGGCTCAGCACGCAGCTGAACACGAAGAACATCACGGTCAGCACCATCATGATGTGCGCGTAAGCCAGAATGCGGGAGCATTTCTTCTCGGCGTCCGCGCCGTACTCTTCGCGTTTGGCGACGGCGAAGGCGGAGATGATCGGCGAGTGGTTGAAGGAGAACACCATCACCGGGATCGCCAGCCACAGAGTCATGATCAGGCCGTGACCCATGCCGGTACCGCTGCCGGACAGCGACACGTTTTCGAAGATGGCGCCGGTCCAGTTAGGGATCAGGTATACCGCCAGCAGCATCAGCACCGCTACGAACGGGAAGACCAGGATGCTCATGGTTTTCACGATGGCCTGCTCACCGAAGCGCACGATGGTCATCAGGCCGACGATCAGGATCAGCGACAGGATGGCGCGCGGCGGCGACGTCATGCCCAACTGGTGGGTGATGAAGCTGTCGACGGTATTGGTGATCGCCACGCTGTAAACCAACAGAATCGGGTAGATGGCGAAGAAGTACAGCAGGGTGATCAGTTTACCGGCGGTGATGCCGAAGTGCTCTTCCACCACGGCGGTGATGTCTTCACCGGGATTTTTGCCGGACAGAACGAAACGGCACAGGCCGCGGTGGGCAAAGAAGGTCATCGGGAAAGCGATGATGGCCATGATGATCAGAGGAATCAAACCGCCGATGCCGGCGTTGATGGGCAAGAACAGGACGCCTGCGCCGATGGCGGTGCCGTACAGGCCCAACATCCACATGGTATCCGTTTTACGCCAGGTACTGCTGGAGCCCGAGGCCGCAGAGGCAATTGTGCCGGTCTGTGTAGTGTCCATAAATATCTCCGAAGTGAACACGAATTTAAAATTAAAAGGCAAAACTTAAGGTTAAACCGTCAAACGTCCTATTCAGGCAACGCTTGCGGTAAGAATCAGGTGTTGCTTGCGGGGATGTTTTGGCGTCCCCCTGGTTGTTTATTGCGTTCATTACCAAGGCACAGCGCCGGGTAATTCACTAAAGACTTTTCACCTTCACGGGTGATAAAAGTCGTTACCGCTGCCGACAGGTCATTGCCTGTCGATTTTTGTTGGCGGCAAGATAACGATTTACAGTAGAAACAACCGTGATCCTGCTCTCAAATGCGTAATATGTGCAGTTATCTGCCTTTTCATCGATTTTTCGCGCATTTGTTGCACATTTGTGTAAGATTTTGTGCTGAGAACGCTCTCATAAAAATTTCTGCGATTATGTGGCTTGTACAATAATTAGCCGGATAAGGCGCTGTGCCCAGCAGCAAGCCGAGCAATATATTTTATGCGTGGTTTTGGATCTAGCTAAAAACCCGGATTAAGCAGTTTTAGTGATGTGGATCACATTGTGTTTTTAAGGTAAATTGAATTTATCTTTTTGTTTTTAATGGTTTTTATTTAAAATTCACCGCTAGTAACGAAGGGAAATTACTTACGTGGTTAGCGGATAAAAATGCGTAACCATTCATCATATAAATAACAGATACCTAACAGGTATTGGTGAGATTTGCTGCAATCGCGTAAACCGCCGTTTATTTAAACTTCCTGGCCTTTGGCACGATTTATCATATAAAAGCCATAAATAGCCGTTAATTCACCCAGCCGACCGCGTGTTTAGCCTGCGAAAAAATAATCACTCGGGTGAGCTGTTGCATTTTATTAACCTGATGTTGCGTGCGGATAAGTGAAAAACGCGAATTGATTGCGCATTATTTGTTCATTTTCCGGCGGGGAAAGAGGGATATCGACGCGGTGCGCCGTCGGTTATGACGGCGCTGAAGGCGAATTAATAGCGGATAGCGATGGCGTTGTCGTTGAAGAACGCCAGGAAGTCGGCGCCCGGCTGGCGATCGGTGATTACCCGATCGAACTGCGTCAGCGGGCCGATGCAGGCCGACTTGGTTTTGCCGAACTTGCTGTGGTCTGCCACCAGGATCTTTTGCTGCGCCATCGCCATGGCGCGATGCTTCATCTCCAGCTCGTCGAAGTTGAAGCAGGTGGCGCCGTGCTGCAGGCTGAGGCCGGCGGCGGAGATAAAGGCGATGTTCGGGCAGATGTGATCGAGCTCGTTGCGGCCGCCGACGCTGGAAAAGATGTAGTTGTTCGGCTTGAACTCGCCGCCGCACAGAACCACCTTGCAGTTCGGTTTGTCCTGCAGCGCCAGGAAGGTGTTCAGCGAATGACACACGGCGGTGAAAGCCAACTCGTCGGCGATGGCGTCGATGATCGCCGGGGTGGTGGTGCCGCAGTCAAAAAACACCGTGTCGTTTTCATTGATCAGCGGCGCTGCCAGCAGTCCGATGCGCCGTTTCTCCGTGACCTGTTTGGCTTTTTGATCGGAAACGAAGTAGTTGGTCACGCCGTTGCTGCGCGGATCGGTCACCACGTAGCCGCCGAGCAACACCACGGCCGCCGGTTCGGCGCTCAGATCGCGGCGAATGGTCATCTCCGAGACCCCCAGCAGCGCGGCGGCTTCTTTCAGGTGGATCTTGTCAGCGCGTTTTAACGCCTGAACTAACCGGTTGATACGTTCTTCGCGCCGCGTTTCCATAGATCCGTCTTCCCACAGGTAATAGAGATAAAAGGCGAGCCGGCATTTCCGACGCTAAACACAACGATGCGGGGCAATATCGGGCCGCATCAGCCGCTCGTATTGTCCCGCATCGGAGTGTATGGCCATGCCCGTCAGGGCGAGCCGACGATCAGTAGCTGCCCGCCGCCGGCTGGGCGCCGGAGACGATGGCGACGCCGGAGCTGGTGCCGATACGCGTGGCGCCGGCTTTGATCATCTTCTCGGCGGTGGCGCGATCGCGCACGGCGCCGGAAGCTTTCACGCCCATTTCGCTGCCCACGGTCTCGCGCATCAGTTTGACGTGCTCTTCCCGAGCGCCGCCGGTGCTGAAGCCGGTGGAGGTTTTCACGAAGGCGACATCGAGTTCGCGACACATTTCACAAACCTGGACGATCTGCGCATCGCTGAGCAGGCAGGTTTCCAATATTACCTTCAACGGGATCGCCGCGCAAACCTCGCGCACGGCGGCGATGTCGGCTTTCACTTCGTCCAGCAGGCCGCTTTTCAACCAGCCGACGTTGATCACCATGTCGATCTCTTGCGCGCCGGCGGCGATCGCCGCTTTGGCTTCAAAGGCTTTGGCGACGGTCAGGCCGGCGCCCAGCGGGAAACCGATCACCGAGCAGACTTTCACGGTGCTTTCCTGCAGCAGCTGGGCCGCCAGCGGCACATAGCCGGAGTTGACGCATACCGCATAGAAGTTGTGCTGCTGCGCTTCTTCGCACAGTTTGGCGATCTGCATTTCGGTGGCGTCCATGGCCAGCAGGGTGTGGTCAACATAGCTGGCGTAATCGATGCTTTCGGTGGTCATCGCGGTTCCTTAGTGAAGTTGAGAAAAGATCATGGATAGGTAATGTGAAAATAATAACATTTCAACATCGATAAACCTAGCGGGATTTGAAAAATGTCGACGAGATCATAGTTACTTCACTGTTATCTGTATAACTTAGGGGAGGGTTATTTGTTATTTTAATAACATTTTCAGTGGCTGCTCGCGGCCTGCACGGGCGAAACGTCGAGGGGAAAAAAGATGGAGATCAACATCGATCTGGCTCCTGAAGCTTTCGGGACGCATCGGCAGGAACTGTTCCGCAACGCGGATTTCGCGGTGAGCGCGCATCGCTGCGCAGAACGCGGGCTGATGCTGACGCTGGCGAATTGCCGTGGCGCGCTGAGGGTTTTACCGTATCAGGGCCTCGCGATCTGGGACGCCGAGTTTGACGGTCATTCGCTGAAATCGGGCCGCCGCAGCGCGCGGGGCGCCGGAAGAAAGCGCGCTGACGACGCCGCGTTCTGTCCCGCCTGGCCGGGTCACGACGGCGCGCCTATCCAGATGCAACGCGTGTGGCTGCAGCTGGCGGGCGATGAGCTGACGTTGCACGGTGAAGGCGAGCGGTTGGGCGAGCGTTGGCGCATCGGCCCGGCGCTGCGTCTGGCGGCCCAGAGCGCGCAGTTCGCCATAGAGATGAAGATTACCAACCTGGGCGAGCGGCCGCAGCCGCTGCGCTATGTTTGCCGCCTCAACTATGATTGCATTCCCGACGCGGTATTCCGCCAGAACCTGCCGACGCCGGCTTTGTCAGGGGATACGATCGGGCAGGAACTGCTGTGCTCCGACGATCTGACGCGCTACGTGGATCAGGCCGAGTTCTTTATGCTGGCGCCGCAAGGCCGGCGCTATGTGACGCGTTTTGCCACCGGGCAATTCAACTATGGCCTGCGGCGCATCGCTGTCCAGGGCAACAGGCGGCTGCTGGCTTTTATCCAGCCGGCGAACTGCCGCCCGAATGCGCCAGAGGGTGAGGGGTTGATGCTGGGAGCGGGAAAAACGCGGGCGTTTTGCGTGACCACCGGCGTGGTGTGAAAGCAGGGGCGGTAACGCCCCTGTCATGTTATGCGGTTATTCTTTCACCCAGCCGCGGCGAATGGCGAAGGCAAACAGGAAGCGATACAGACGCGACAGCTTGTCGGCGAGGACATCACCGAACAGATTCCATACCAGCTGAGCGAACAGGCAGCCGACCAGGCCGAGCAGGAAACCGCCGACCATATCCAGCGGCCAGTGCACGCCGAGGTAAACGCGTGACCAGGCGATGCCGACGGCGACAATCATCAGCAGCGCGCCGGACCAGACCCGGTGCCAGAACAGGAACGCCAGTGCAAAGGTAAAGATGGCGGTGCCGTGATCGCTGGGGAACGAGCTGTCCGGCGCGTGCGCCAAGAAGGTATAACCCACGCCGGCGACGAACGGACGCTCATGCGGCAGCAGCGCGCCGATAGCGGAGGCGGCAAGCATGGCGAACAGCAGCGCGATCGTGGTTTTCGCCACCACTTCGCGCTGTGAAACCAGCTGGCTTCGTGGCCCCCACAGCCACAGGCCGACGATCAGCAGCGGCACGATAATGATAAGATCGCGCGCCAAAAAGGTGGCGAAATCGATCATCCATTCGGGAGATGCCGGGGTCGCATTGATCCAGGCGAAAAGAACATGGTTTAACTGCTCCATAACCGTTACCTCATCTTGCGGCGCCAATAGCCGCTAATCATCCAATAAATAGCCAACTGGCTTAACCAAACCCACCAACCCGCCCACAGGTTATGGGTAAGAAAATGTGCGCCGCGCATGATCTGACCAAAGCCCATCAACATGCCGAGCGCAATGCCGCCGCACCAGCAGCACTAGGCCAGGCGCGGGCGCTGCGGATAAAACAGGAAAAATAACGCCATGACCGCGAAACCGCTCGAGGCGTGCCCGCCGGGGAAACAGCGACCGGGGCCCGGCAGCGCCGGTACCGCGCCGAATAAAGGGAAGGACATCGCCTTGCCGCCGTACTCGATCAGATCCCACGGACAGGAGTGCGCGCTGGTGGCCTTGAGAATGCCCACCACCAGCGGGCCGATGCCGAGAAGCAGCATGCTGACAATCAGGCGCGCGCTGCGGCGATAGATGCCCCAAAACAGCGTGAGCACCGCTCCCACGATCACTATCTGCTTCAACAGACGGTGATTGATCAGATCCAGCCAATAGTTGTTTTGCCACGGGAAATGCCCGCTGGCGGCATCGTACCAATAATTGCTGATCGCCCAGTCCAGCTGTTCGTTGCGGGAGAGCCACAGGAATACCAAACCGCTGATCAGCAGGCCAAAAACTTGCCAACGGTAAAAGGATGTCGGCAGGGAGTAAAGGGCGGTTGTCTTAATTTGCTGTGCCGTTGAGGATTGATTTAATGACGATTCTGGATTCACGCGCAGGCTCGGTGACAGGATTGAATAGCGCCACTGTAATAATTCTGTCTTAAGAAAACCTTAGTCCTGCGGCAAGAGAACCCTCCGCTTGGGCGCCGGTCAGCGCGTGTTTCTCTCGTCTTAATCGGCGGTTTTTTGGGGTATTGCTCCGGTTAATGGGTGATATCAGGCGATTGTCACTGTTTATCGCCTATTGTAAAGAAGATTAAACTTGTGGCGAGCGTGGCGGTAGTGTATTAGTTTATAGGCGGATTATTTGACAAAAAGTGTAGGGATAAAACATGAACAAGGCATCCGTTGTATTTTCCGGCCTGCTGATGGCCGTTTCCGCCGGCGCTATGGCGGCGACCTCTGGCGATGACGCTGACATGAGCAAACAGCCGTTGGAAAAAGTCGCGCCTTACCCGAAAGCCGAGAAGGGCATGAATCGCCAGGTGATCTACCTGCCGAAGCAAGAGCACGAAGAGAACTACAAGGTCGAACTGCTGATCGGCAAGACGCTGGAAGTGGACTGCAACCGCCATATGATCGGCGGCACGCTGGAGACCAAAACCCTGTCCGGCTGGGGTTACGACTACCTGGTGCTGGAGAAGTTGTCTGAACCGGCCTCGACCATGATGGCCTGCCCGGACAACACCAAGACCAAGCAATTCATCGCCGCCAACCTGGGCGACGCCGCGATGCAGCGTTACAACAGCCGCCTGCCGATCGTGGTGTATGCGCCGAAAGACGCGGAAGTGAAATACCGCATCTGGAAAGCCGAAGATACCGTAAGCCAGGCTGAGCAGAAATAACCGCCGCCTGACGCCGCTCCGCTGGCCATTCCCGGTTGGCGGAGCCTTTCTCCTTCCTGTCTCCTTATCATTCCCGCATCTTTGACACTCGACTGATTGCTTTCGGACGTGGCTTTTAGGCGCGACATGGCAACGAAATACGCAAGCCAATACCTCTTCACAAATGCACAGGAAGCACGCAGCTGCATGGATGGGAGAGGATGCGCGCGTATAGAAATAGAGCAAAGAAATCTTTACTGAAGTGTGATAATTTTGCGCATTCCCTATTAATGGAATGACACAGAAGATAAGGATATCCAATGCGTTATCGTTCGCTAACGCTCGACGAGCCCCGTAACAGCCGCACACCTGGCGAGTTGCTTGATGATGGTGCGCCTGTGCCGACCACGGAACCCTGCGAGTGGGCAGGCACCGTATGAAACTGATTCATTTCTCCTTTGAACACACGGCGCCGGAAAGCTTTTCCAGGATACTTAACCCGACAGCAGCGCGGCATGAGCTGGAACGGCATTATTTGTTCGGCGGCGCAGCCGGCATATCGATAAGCAGCCGGTATCCGATTACCCGCAATACTCAATCCGGGATTGGCGTCACCGGTTATCGTGAGGACGTGGCTATGAAGCGCAGCGTACTCGATGAGATCAACCGGGGCGGCTTGCTGGCGATTGATCAGGGAATGGGTGCCTGGACGCCGACGAAATATGCCTTTTACATCGACGCGGAAGGCCGATTACAGCGCTACCCAGGCAGCTCTCTTCCTGCCTTATATCCTACCGGGCGCGTGATCGCCCGCTATGAAGAAATGGTCAGCCGCTATGGCCACCGGGCAAAACCGACGGTGCTGCCGGCGAGGCAGAATACGACCCGGAATCCCCCTCTGCAGCAAGCCATTGCTACCGCAGTGGCAACCGTTGCCGCCACGGTGCAGGCCATCCGCCCAATGACCAAGGCAGAACGCTGGCAAGAACGCCAGTACCTGATAGGGCGAGGCAACCGCAGCATTTACCCGGATGCGCGCATGGCGGCACAGCGCCTGGCTGAGAACAACGTCGCGGTCGAAAAGGCGAAGTTGGCTGAGAATGTTTACAAGACCACCGATTCACTTGGCGAACTACCTGGAGTACCAGAGGGCTGGAAAGATATCAGTAATGACGAGCGAGCTTTAAATAGGCTTGGTCTGGATAGTAAAATGCTTTATGACAAACCAATGAATCCTGATTTTTTAGCCCGAGTTTATCAGCCAGACGAGAGTGTCTTTGGTAAAGCGATGAGTCCGACGGTGGTGTTCCGTGGATCGCGTGCGCCCGAGTTCCCGGAGGGAATAAGCAAGGCTGCTCAGAAAGCGTTATTGAACGGCGATTTGTCAGGGATTAAAAACCTGAGCGATTGGACAAATAATGGTGCTCAGGGAATAGGGCTTAATTCTGAATACTACAAAAAAGCGGTTAATATCGGTAAAGCAATTAAAGGCGATGTTGGGATATCTGGCCATTCGCTGGGTGGGGGCATGGCATCTGCGGCCTCCATGGCCAGTGGCAAACCGGCTTGGACGTTTAATGCAGCAGGCCTGAACGCGGGAACCGTAGAAAAATACGGTGGCTCGATAATAGGCAGAGCCGATAATATTCAGGCATATCGCGTAAAAGGGGAGCTGTTGACCAAGCTGCAGGAGGTTGATTTGTGGGAGGATGCCAAAGACCTTAAATTTTATCCCCCGGCGGTGATGGCGAAAGAGCGGTTATCCATGTTGGCGCCTGACGCCGTGGGAGTAAAGCACACGCTTCCCGGTGGAACAGGTTCACTGCTGGATAAGCACGGTATAGACCAGGCGATACAATGCATTGAAAATGAGAAAGACGATGACATTGCCACAATCAAGGGACGAATATGAAAAAAATCATACTCATTATCACGATGCTAGTGTCTATGCTCATCATGCAGGGGTGCAAACAAGGTATGGATTTACAACCACAGGATTATTTTGACGGTCAGCAATTGGACATTGCAAAAGCCATTTATGATGGTGACAGGCCGCAGTTGGATAAACTTTTGTCATCAGTAAACAAAGAGATCTTAAATCGTCCAGCTAAGGAAAAAATGACCTTATTGTTCTGGGCAATAAACAATGCCATCTATGACAAAACCACACCTGAAAGGCTGAAAATTATCACTGACTTGGTAAAGGCCGGTGCAGACCCTTTACAGCCTCAACCTAACACGCCGGGTAGTCCCGCTGAATTTGTTATGAAAGCGGATAAAGGCATCTGGATACAGGCTATGTTAGAGGGCGGACTCTCTCCAAATGCTAGGGATAAGGTTCATAATCAACCTATTATATTTGAAAGTTTTGAAGCGAAGAATACCGAAACATTGAAGGTGCTTATTGACTATAAAGTTGATGTTAATATCAAAGGAGCTATGAACAGAACGCCATTAATTAATGCGCTGTATAACAGTTGCCCAGAACATATTGAGGTTCTTTTGGCTCATGGAGCTAACCCATTAGCCAAAGATGATTTTAATGACAGCTTCCTTTCTTTGATTTCTGCGGAAATAGCTAAAGGGGATAAGAGCAATGCGTATATAAAAAAGCTAATTAAAATTAAAGAAAAAATAAAACAGGTGAATTAGTTCGCCTCGGCTCTTATGGGGGACAATGCTGGTCTTCTTCCGGTGCAGTACCATGACGTGATGACATACAGGAAGATGACGGGATGAGCCACCAAAGAGAACCCAGCCGACAGCGACGAGAGTGTTGTTGTTAAGTACCGTTTGTGACGCCATCTCTTTGAACAGTGGCGAACCCACAAGCAGCGTTTCTATGTTGAAACCTGCACATTGATGGGATGCTGGCGTAAGCGACACTCAGAGGCAGGATGCTTTATGCCTGATGGTGAGGTAAGTAACGGCGGCCATCGGAGTCTGTTCCAGGCAACAAAAAAACCGATTTCCTCGCTAATGACGATGATTGCCGGTGTTGAGCAGGCCGCTGCTATCCGTGGCGATAAAGGGATAGCAGCGGCCTCACCACCCCATCCAAATATCACCCGACGCGCGCCGTCGGCAAGAACAGCCCGAAGGTGCATTTTAACCACAAGTGGGACGATGAAGCCTACACGCCAAAAGACGGCCTGCGCTATCTTGTGAAGCTGTTTAGCAAGATCCGCACGGCGTTTAAAGATGCGGGCCTGCAAGTCTACGGCGTGCGCGTTGTCGAACCGCACCATGATGCGACGCCGCACTGGCATATGATGCTATTTACCTCCAAAAAACAGCGCCAGCAGGTGATCGACATCATGCGCCGTTATGCCATGGCTGAAGATGGCGACGAACGCGGCGCTGCTAAAAATCGTTTTGACTGTAAGCACCTGAACAGAGGCGGTGCGGCGGGGCTATATCGCTAAATACATTGCAAAAAACATCGACGGCTACGCGCTGGAAGGTGAACGCGATCATGAAACCGGCGAGCTGTTGACTGATACGGCCGCGGCTGTCACCGCGTGGGCGCCAACGTGGCGTATCCCTCAATTTCACTTTATCGGCCTGCCGTCGCGCGGGGCATGGCGTGAGTGTCGCAAGATCCGCTTTGTCAGTCTGGCCGAGGAGTTTGACGAAAGGGTGGAAGCGGTACGTGCTGCCGCCGACGCCGGTCTTTTTGCCGATTATATTTTGGCGCAGGGTGGCCCCAACGTTGCCCGCGACGATCAGACTGTGCGTGTGGCCCGCCGGGTTGCCGACGAGCGCAACGCCTATGATGAAGAGGTGCAGAAAATCGCGGGGATCTTTGCCCCGCATATCGGCGCCGATCGTGTTTATGAAACCCGCACCACGCAATGGCGCATCGTCGCGAAAGCTGTTGCCGTTGAGCCTTTGACTTTGAAAAGCGCTTCCGGCGCGCCTCGGAGTCCTGTCAATAACTGTGGGTTGACCGGGAGTGATGGCGCCGAAATTAAGCAGGGTGGGGAGCCTGTAGAGGCCGTGGCGGTGATGGATCATGCACCTGAAACCCAGATTGACTGGGATGACATGACCGTTGCACGGTCTGTAATGACGCGTTTACGGGCAAATGCCCCGCAGATAAACAGGCAGCAAAGAGGAATCGATCCATATAAGCGCATAGAGCCTGCTGCATCGGCCAGATTGACCACCGCCGAGCGCGATCGCGTAACCAGAATTTACTTAGAACTGGCACTCCATCGCATCGAGCCGACGCGCTGGGAACTTGAGGCACTGGCGCGCGGCGCTAAAGTCAAATTCGGTGTTATTTCAATGCACTATCCGGCGGTTAGCGATTGGGCGGGCTTCCAATAATTTCTTGCGCAATTAAATCTGATAGGTATGTGCTGTGTATGCATACAGTAGTTTAGCATCGGAGGGAAAGGGTGCAAGCAGTGGATGAAGTGGTTGTTTTAGAAAGAATTGAACTCATCGCCCGTCTGGGGGTTTGTTATGAGAGCCAAGCGAAAGACAAAGACATTGCACTGATATGGATTTCAGAACTGGTTGAAGAGATAAAAAATGGTGCCAGTTCAAAAAACAATCAAAACGCATCTATTTCTCAGTTTATTACATGAGGATTGATTTTTAATTATAAAAATAGCAGACTGTTATCATTGACTATCTCTATATAAAGGGAGTGTGTTTTATAATCTTTAGGATTGTAAAATATAATAGCTAAGATGTGTATATCATTGCATGGGCATGCGGAATATGAAACCTAATTTAAATCTTGTCTTTTATTGTTCAATCGCTGTTACTTTTTTTGCCATAGGATTGTTAGTTGGATATTTAAACACTGGAGTGACTGATAACGAAGTGTTTAAAACAGTCACGATCCCATTTTTATCAATGCTAGGCTCGTGGTTTGCTGGGGTGGGGGCTTTTGCTGCTGTAGGCGTTTCTTTAATTTTAGCGCTGCAAGCTAAGAAAGAGAACGTTGAAGAGTTATCGATTAACTCATTCATTGGGGTGCGCTATGGTAGCGATATCAAGCATGTGGTTGTAAATGTTACCAATAAGAAAAAAATACGAAGCCAAATTACTTCTATTTCGCTTATTTTTTCATTAAAGCCTGATGTGGGTATTCATCTTACAAATGAAGCCCTTGAGCGTACTGGAAGCCAATTGCCGATTGCTTTAGTTGACCATGGCGAACGTGCAAGTTTTTTCATAAATTCTGATTTTGGGAATCATCTTCGTTTGATGCAGCAGTTGAACTTACTTTTTGGGGATGGGGAGTTAGGAGAGGGGGAAATTGTGGTGCATACGACAACAAAACAATTTAGATTGAGTATGCCATCGAGGGTGCAAGAATATTACGATACAAAATACCGTGATTTTTTGGCTGCTAAAAACGAAGAGTTTTGATTAGATATTATATTATTCTTTATTATTGCCCCGTGAGTTTCAATTCACTATGTTGCTGAGTGCATGCATAGATCGCATGAATTTGAATGATGCTCCGGTGTGACTTTTACCCCCGCAGCGCCAGCACTGGCGCGGATCTTGCCGGATCATGCAACTGCATTAAAAGCGACACATGAAGCGCGCAGGCGAGTCGGGGATAGCATTGCGCGCCGTCTAGTTATTCATCTTTGTTTATCAATTTCCTAGACATTAAGATGGATTTTTTTTAGTCTTTATTTCAATGCGAAATTTAATAAAATTCTATGCAAGTGAATTAATTATCCCTTTAATAGTAACATACTGTATGGTGATGAATGATGATAAGAATAGACAATGAGAAATATACGTTGTTTTTTTCTGAAAAAAGAAATGTTAACCCAGTTGGATCCGTTAGTTATATAATGATCTATCCAGACTATGATAACTGGAATGATTTTGGTTTTTTAAGTAAAATTCAAATTGAAATATATAGTAAAGATAAAGATGAGTATTATGCGGCGCCTGCATTTATCGGTTTTATTGGGAGTGATGCCACTGAAAATGGTAAGAAGGAGTTAGTTAATAGAGTTAGGCTTGCCAATTCTGGAAATAAAAATATTTCAATGGATGATTGTTTTATAATGCTTAGAACCATGAATGACTACCGTAAGTTGGTAGATGTTTTTGGGGTAAAAGAAGCTAAGCTGATAGCTCATGTATATAGAGATGTTCTATTTAAAAGAGCAAGAAAATAGGACGAAAAAAATCGTCTTGCTTTTTTATCGACAAATATATTCACTCATTCGTTTTTAAGAAACTCAGATTCATATTTCACCTATAAAAATGCAAAATCTATATTTAATGGG
>NZ_JVEL01000535.1:9476-33960 GCF_001076875.1 Serratia sp. 506_PEND | reverse complement strand
CCCCTGCTCTACCGACTGAGCTATCCGGGCAACGGGGCGCATTAAACCGTATTGGCCGGATGGCGTCAATCGCTTTCTGTCACAAAGCCGATCGGTTGCTCTATTTTCAGGCAGCGAGCCCGGAGGGGCGGGGGACGGGGGGATGTCCTCATTCAATAAATATGCATATAAATCGTGTATTTATACCGATGTTGAAATGGGGTTTTACTATTTTTCAATTAAATAACAAAGCATTAAGGTTTAATCAACGCGCATTCAATCAAGGCGTTTCTTGCTTGAACCCCGCAAAGAATCATGCAATCATTGCGCAAATTTTAGCACTCTCCGTTCCCTGACGGTGTTCCCGCTTCTTATAAGCCAGAGGGTTATTGGCATGACTGGTTTTGTTGCTCAAGCGCTGCTGCGCACCAGACCTCTGACGCCACCACCGTTCCGTCGCTGTTTCCTTCGCACGTCATCCGCCCGAATACGCCTGCCGGCCATGCGGTAAGGCCGCCTGATGCTCGCTGTTAGGCATGCGTAAAGCCAGCGCTGCGGCCCTGATTTTACTGATGCCTGTCGGACGCTGCCATGATCAGTTCCCCCGATAGCCGCCTGATGATCCCCGATCATGAGCCGGTCACGCACGCCGCTTATGCTGCCGTGCCCGGGTATCGCTTTTACCGGGATAACCGCGTTATCTCATTACCGTGCCGGTGGCACACCCTCATCCTTCACCGTTTGAGAGTCAGCATGATGAAAGAATTGAAAATCGCGACCAGCGCCAGCCTGGTCGCCACCATTGAGACGCTGCGCCAGATCGTGCGCGTAGAGCAGACGGACTACACCGACGTGGCGGCGGTGGTGGTGTCGGTCGCCGACGTGAACGCCGGCATTCTGGCGTGTTTGCAGGCGACGGGGTTCGACATTCCGACCTTCGTGGCGGTGGAAGGGGACGAGCATCTCTCGCCGGACTATCTGCCGTTTGTCAGTGGGGTTTTCGCGCTGCTGGCCGGCGCCAGCAAGCCGTTCTACATGGCGCAGCTGGAGGCCGCCGCCGACGCCTATGAGCAGGCGCTGCTGCCGCCGTTCTTCAAAACGCTGAAGACCTACGTCGAGATGGAAAACTCGACCTTCGCCTGCCCAGGGCATCAGGGCGGCGAGTTCTTCCGTAAACACCCGGCCGGCCGGCAGTTTTTTGATTTCTACGGCGAGACCCTGTTCCGTTCCGATATGTGCAATGCCGACGTCAAGTTGGGCGATCTGCTGATCCACGAAGGCTCGGCCAAGGATGCGCAAAAGCACGCGGCGCGGGTGTTCAACGCCGATAAAACCTACTTCGTGCTCAACGGCACCTCGGCGGCCAACAAGGTGGTGACCAACGCGCTGCTGACCCGCGGCGATCTGGTACTGTTCGATCGCAACAACCACAAATCCAACCACCACGGGGCGCTGATCCAGGCCGGCGCCACGCCGATCTATCTGGAAACCGCCCGCAACCCGTTCGGCTTTATCGGCGGCATCGATGCGCACTGCTTCGACGAACGCTATCTGCGCGAGCAGATCCGCGAGGTGGCGCCGGAGAAAGCCGCGGCGGCGCGGCCGTTCCGGCTGGCGATCATTCAGCTCGGCACTTACGACGGCACGATTTACAACGCTCGCCAGGTGATCGACACCATCGGCCACCTGTGCGACTACATCCTGTTCGACTCCGCCTGGGTGGGCTACGAAGGCTTTATCCCGATGCTGAAAGAGTGTTCGCCGCTGCTGCTGGAGCTGGACGAGCACGATCCGGGCATCTTCGTCACCCAGTCGGTGCATAAACAGCAGGCGGGGTTCTCGCAGACCTCGCAGATCCACAAGAAAGACGACCACATCAAAGGGCAAAAGCGCCACTGCAACCACAAGCACCTGAACAACGCATTCATGCTGCATGCGTCGACCAGCCCGTTCTATCCGCTGTTCGCCGCGCTGGACGTCAACGCCAAGATGCACGCCGGCCCCGCCGGGCGCCGCATGTGGATGGACTGCGTCAAGCTGGGCATCGAGACGCGCAAACAGCTGCTCACGCGCTGCTCGCAGCTGAAGCCGTTTATTCCGCTGCAGGTGGCGGGCAAAGACTGGCAGGATTACGATACCGATCTGATCGCCAACGACGCGCGCTTCTTCACCTTCGTGCCGGGGGAGACGTGGCACGGCTTTGAAGGCTATGCCCAGGACCAGTATCTGGTGGATCCGTGCAAGCTGCTGCTGACCACGCCGGGCATCGACGCTTCGACCGGCCAATACACCGAGTTCGGCGTGCCGGCCACCATTCTGGCCAACTTCCTGCGCGAGAACGGCATCGTGCCGGAGAAGTGCGATCTCAACTCGATCCTGTTCCTGCTGACCCCGGCGGAGAACCCGGCCAAGATGGAACAGCTGGTGGAGATGCTGGCGCAGTTCGAACGTTATGTCGAAGAGGATGCGCCGCTGAGCGTGGTGCTGCCGACGGTGTACCGCAAGAACGAGCAGCGTTACCGCGGCTACAGCATTCGCCGGCTGTGTCAGGAGATGCACGATCTGTACGTCAGCTTTGACGTCAAGCAGCTGCAAAAGGAGATGTTCCGTCAGGATCATTTCCCGCCGGTGGTGATGAACCCGCAGGACGCCAACGTGGAGTTTATCCGCGACAACGTCGAGCTGGTGCCGATCGGCCAGGCGGAAGGGCGCATTGCGGCGGAGNCCTGCCATACCCGCCGGGCGTGCTGTGCGTGGTGCCGGGCGAAGTGTGGGGCGGCGCGGTGCAGCGCTACTTCCTGGCGCTGGAGGAGGGCATCAACCGTCTGCCGGGCTTCTCGCCGGAGCTGCAGGGGGTCTACATCGAGAAAAAAGATCACGGCTGGAAGCGCATCTTCGGCTATATGATCAAGCCATGAAAAAAGGGCCGGTTCGCACCGGCCCTTCTTCCATCCACGCGGGAAGCGCTACTTCCTGCGGTAGCTCTTCTGCGCGGTATTCACTTTCACCAGATAGCGGCGCGATTCGGCGGCCGGGTGCTTGGTGGTCAGCGTTTGGTACACGTCGCCCGGCTGCATGCCGTTGATGATGCCCACCGCGCGCGTCCTGTCGCTGGAGAACACCCGGAGCACGCTGCCGGCGCCGCCGTTGTAGGCGGTGATCACCGCATAGCGGCGCGAGGTCGGGTTCTGAATGCCGCCCAGGTAGTTGTTTTGCAGGATCGCCAGATAGGCGGTGCCGGTGTCGATGTTGTTCTCCGGATCGAACAGGTAGCTGCGGCTCGGGGTGCCCCATTTGCCGCGCATCTGGAACACATCCTTACCGGCGGTGTGCTGCACCACCTGCATCAGGCCCAGCGCATCCGAACCGCTCACCGCATAGGGGTTGAAGCTCGATTCGGTCTGCATGATTGCCAGGATCAGCGATTCGTCCACGCCGTATTTTTCCGACGCCTTGCGCACCATCGGCAGATATTTGTGCGCACGTTTGTCCAGGTGGTTCGGCACCAGCTGGATGGTGACCGAGTAGATGACGTGCAGACCGGAGGTGCGTTTTTGCAGCTTGGTCTGCAGCAGGTAATCGGCGAAGTGCGCCGCGCGCCATTCCCAGCGGATCGGCGCGCCTTTGTTATCCAGCACCTGGCCGTACAGGAACGGCTCTTTGCTGATCTGGATATCGTTGGCGTCGGAATAGAGATCGATGGAGCCCGGATCGTCACCCATCAGCAGCGTGCTGATGATCGCCTGGCGCAGGTGCGCGGCCGGATCGGTGGTGGCGATGGTCTCGATGGTGATGGCGCCGGTGTCGAAGTTGATGTGGCTGCGGGTTTGGTATTGGTCGGTATATTTGACGTAGTCTTTCGGCCCGGCGATCAGAACTTCGTTCAGACCCCAGATGTTCTCGATGTTGTGAGCGAATTGCCCCATCAGAATGTCGAAGCCGTTGGTGTCTTTGATCCAGGCTTCGTTGATTTCTTCACTTTTTTTGCCGGAACAGGAGATCAGCAAAGGCGCTATTACGAGCAAAGCTAAAATTTTCTTCATCTTAAAGCCGTTTGGAAGAAGTATAAGAGGATTGAAGCGGGCCAGCGCCTGGCCCCAACAACGTTATTCGCTTGGCGGCGTATAGCCTTCGATGTGCACGTCGTGCCCTTCGAACAGGAACTTGATCATTTCCTCTTCCAGCAGTTTGCGGTCATCCACGTTCATCATGTTCAGCTTCTTCTCGTTGATCAGCATGGTCTGCTTCTTCATCCACTCGCCCCAGGCTTCCTTGGAGATCTCGTTGTAGATGCGCTTGCCGACGTCGCCGGGATAAAGCTGAAAGTCCTGGCCTTCGGCGTCGCGCTGCAGGAAAGTACAAAAAATGGTGCGGCTCATGCTAATTCCTCGTCGATGGCGCTATCGCCATATAAGTTTTGTTGGATCGGGGGCTGCTTCGCCAGCTGTTGCAACAGGCGATCCACCGGCGCTGCCAGCCCGACCGACGGCGGCTGCGCTAAGTTATACCAGAGACCCGCGCCCTCATCCATGCCGCTGCCCGCCACGTCGAGCGACAGCCACATCGGCACGATATCGAGATGGAAATGGCTGAACGTGTGGCGAAACGCGGTCAGCTGTTCCAGGCGCTTGCCTTTCAGACCGCGCTGCTGCAGCCAGAGTTCCAAATCCACGCGCGCGCTGAACTGCGGGAAGCAGAACAGGCCGCCCCACAGACCCACCGCCGGGCGCTGTTCCAGCCACACGCGGTCGCCGTGCTGCAGCAATAAGAAGTAGGCGGTTTTTTCCGGCAGGGTCTGTTTGGGTTTCTTGCCGGGGTAGTTGGCCCAGCTGTGATTGGCGTAAGACAGACAGCCGACGTTGAGCGGGCAGAGTTCACACTTGGGCTTGGAACGAGTGCAGACCATGGCGCCCAGATCCATCATCGCCTGGTTGAACTGGCCGACGCCCTGCGCCGGGGTAACCTCTTCGCTGATTTTCCACAGCCGGTTTTCGACTTCTTTTTTGCCCGGCCAGCCTTCCACCGCGTAGCAGCGGGCCAGCACGCGCTTCACGTTGCCGTCGAGGATCGGATAGTGTTGGCCCAGCGCCAACGACAGCACCGCGCCGGCGGTGGAACGGCCGACGCCCGGTAAATCGGCGATTTCTGCGAAGGTTGTCGGGAACTCGCCGCCGTGCTGTGCGACAATGGTCTGCGCCGCTTTGTGCAGATTGCGGGCGCGGGCGTAATAGCCGAGGCCGGTCCACAGATGCAGCACTTCGTCCAGCGGGGCTTCCGCCAGCGCGCGCACGTTGGGAAAACGGGCCATAAAGCGCTGAAAATAAGGAATGACGGTGGCAACCTGGGTCTGTTGCAACATCACCTCGGAGAGCCATACTTGATAGGCGGTTTTTTCCAGCTGCCACGGCAGGGTTTTGCGGCCGTAGCGCTGATACCAGTCAAGCACCACCTGTGCGAATTGTTGTGCTTGCATCATGAGCAGCGTCGTTATCCGGCAGAAAATGAAGCGAGATTGCAGCATAGAGTCATGGTGCTGTAAACCGGAACTTTCCGACGCCGCACGGCGGGTACAGAAGATGAACACTTGCTAAACCAATGTATCTTTGCATAATGCGCGTTTCCCTAATTGGCAGCCAAACAGACAGAAAGCACTATGATTAATGACGTCATCTCCCCGGAATTTGATGAGAACGGCCGCGCGATGCGCCGTATCCGCAGTTTTGTCCGCCGCCAGGGGCGGCTGACTAAAGGCCAGCAGCACGCGCTGGAGAACTATTGGCCGGTGATGGGCGTGGAGTATCAGGCTGAGGCTGTCGATCTCGCCGCGCTGTTCGGCCGCGAAGCGCCGACGGTGCTGGAGATCGGTTTTGGCATGGGCGCCTCGCTGGTGACCATGGCGGGCAATAATCCGCAGCAGAACTTTTTAGGGATCGAAGTGCACTCGCCGGGCGTGGGCGCCTGCCTGGCCGACGCCCACGAGGCGAAGCTGAGCAACCTGCGCGTGATGTGCCACGATGCGGTTGAAGTGCTGGAAAACATGATCCCGGACGGCTCGCTGGACATGGTGCAGCTGTTCTTCCCCGATCCGTGGCACAAGGCGCGCCACAATAAGCGCCGCATCGTGCAAACGCCGTTTGTCGAACTGGTGCTGCGCAAGCTGAAGACCGGCGGGGTCTTCCACATGGCCACCGATTGGCAACCTTATGCGGAACATATGTTAGAGGTTATGAACGGGGTCGCAGGCTACCGTAATCTTTCCAGCGATAATGATTATGTGCCGCGTCCGGATTCGCGCCCATTGACGAAATTTGAATTACGCGGCCAGCGCCTGGGACATGGCGTTTGGGACTTGATGTTTGAGAGGAAAGAATAATGGCTAAGAACCGCAGTCGTCGTTTACGTAAAAAGTTGCACATTGAAGAATTTCAGGAGCTGGGTTTCTCCGTAGCCTGGCGCTTCGCCGAAGGCACGTCGGTGGAAGACATCGACAGCACGCTGGATACCTTCATCGATGAAGTGATCGAGCCGAACGGCCTGGCGTTTGACGGCAGCGGCTACCTGCAGTGGGAAGGTCTGATCTGCCTGCAGAAGATCGGCCACTGCACCGACGAGCATCGTGAACTGGTGAAAAACTGGCTGGAAGCGCGCAAACTGACCGACGTTAAGGTCAGCGATCTGTTCGATATCTGGTGGGATTGATCGCGGCTGCCCGATGAGCGCGGCTTCGCGCCGCGCCGTTTTATTGATCTAAGGTGCCTTAACGGCGCCTTTGTTTTGCCCGGAGTGTGACCGAGGTGGTAACAACATTGGATAACGCGTTGCTGGAAGAGATCCTGCAACAGGTGCGCCCGCTGATTGGCCAGGGAAAAGTGGCCGACTACATCCCGGCGTTGGCGGAAGTGCCCGCCGATCGGCTGGCGATCGCCGTGTGTACGGTGGATGGTGAACTGTTCCAGGCCGGCGACGCCGCGGAGCGCTTCTCCATCCAGTCGATCTCCAAAGTGCTGAGCCTGACGCTGGCGCTGACGCGCTATCAGGAGCCTGAGATCTGGCGGCGCGTCGGCAAAGAGCCTTCCGGCCTGCCGTTCAATTCGCTGCTGCAGCTGGAGATGGAACAGGGCAAACCGCGCAATCCGTTTATCAACCCCGGCGCGCTGGTGGTGTGCGACATGCTGCAAACCCGGCTCAGCGCCCCCAAACAGCGCATGCTGGAGGTGGTGCGTCAGTTGGCCGGCGAAGACGACCTGGCCTATGACCTGCGGGTGGCGCGCTCCGAGTTCGAACACTCCGATCGCAATGCGGCCATCGCCTATCTGATGAAATCGTTCGGCAACTTCGAAAACGACGTCATCACCGTGCTGCAAACCTATTTCCACTACTGCGCGCTGCGCATGAGCTGCGTGGAACTGGCGCGCAGCTTCGTCTATCTGGCCAATCACGGTCGCGATCTCAGCGGCGAGGCGGTGATCAGCCCGCTGCAGGCCCGGCAGATCAACGCCCTGATGATGACCAGCGGCATGTACGACGGCGCCGGCGAATTCGCCTATCGGGTGGGGATGCCGGGCAAGTCTGGCGTGGGCGGCGGCATCGTGGCCATCGTGCCGGACGAGCTGTCGATCGTCGTTTGGTCGCCGGAGCTGGATGCTTCCGGCAACTCGCTGGCGGGAACTGCGGCGCTGGAACTGTTGTCTCAACGTATCGGTCGTTCGATTTTTTAATCCCAGTCTGGATGGGAGTCAGGAGAAGCTATGTTGAAGAAAACCGGGTTAGCCTTACTGCTGCTGGCGGCGACTGCCGCGCAGGCCCACGCCGAGTACCAATGCAGCGTTAAACCCCAGGACGATGTGATCATCAGCCCGCAGAGCGTGCAGGTGAAAGGCGCCAGCGGCGACCTGCAAATATCGCCGGATGGCGACGTGATCCGCAACGGCCAGGCGCTGAGCCTGAACGACAGCCAGCGGCAGAAAGCCTTCAGTTACCAGAGCGCCTTGCGCAAGCAGCTGCCGTGGATCGACGACGGCGCGCAGAAACACCTGGAGAAAGCCCGCGCAGCGCTGGATAAAGTGATCGTCAAAGAGCTGGGCAGCAACAGCAACGTGCGCAACCGGCTGACCACCCTGAACGGCCAACTGAAACAGCAGATGAACCGCATCATCGAGCACCGCAGCGACGGTCTGACCTTCCACCACCAGGCGATTGACCAGGTGGAACAGGATGGCCGCAACATCGTGCAGCAGAGCATGGGCGGGGTGCTGCAGGACAGCCTGAACGAGATGGGCGTCAAACAGGCCGCCAATAGCGGCGGCAACCCGCTGCAGGCGATCATGGGCAACCTGGGCGGCTTGCAGAAGGCGATCCAGAACGAATGGAACAATCAGGAGCAGGACTTCCAGAACTTCGGTCATGACGTGTGCAACCGCGTCACCGCACTGGAAACCCAGCGCAAGGATCTGCTTAAAGCGTTGAAGTGAAATAAGAATCTTCTTGGTAGACCGTTTTTTGACCTTCTGAAGCTTATCTGACAGACTGATCAAACTACGTACAGATTTATGGATGTTTACGGAGGACGCTATGAGCCATACACGTTACGAAACCGATGTTGTTGCCTGGGCAAATGAACAGGCCGCTCTTTTGCGCTCCGGAAAATTGTCTGAGATCGATATTGAAAAGATCGCCGAGGAGATTGAGGACGTGGGGAAGAGCGAGCAAAGGGAACTTGCTAGCCGGATGACGGTGCTGATTGCACATTTGCTTAAATGGAAATATCAGCCGGCCAGGCGCGGAACCAGCTGGGAAAGAACGATTAAAGCGCAGCGCAAAGAGGTGCTTTACAGCTTGAAAGAGTCGCCCAGCCTAAAAGGTAAACGGAGCGATGCCGATTGGCTGGATGTCGTCTGGTCGAAGGCCGTTGCGCTCGCCACGGCCGAAACCGGGCTGGATGTGTATCCGGAAAACGGCATCTGGGAAACTCAGCAGATTCTGTCTCAGACGTTTTACCCGGATTAACACCAATAAAAAAGCGCTGATCATTCAGCGCTTTTTTTTATTCGTCGTCCGCCAGGAACAGTTCCAGCAGCGAGTTGAGGAACAGCTTGCCCTTCTCGGTAATTT
The DNA here is from genome assembly GCF_001076875.1 of Serratia sp. 506_PEND. Lineage (NCBI taxonomy): Bacteria > Pseudomonadati > Pseudomonadota > Gammaproteobacteria > Enterobacterales > Yersiniaceae > Serratia > Serratia sp. 506_PEND. The sequence goes on along the minus strand of NZ_JVEL01000535.1, from coordinate 24,870 downwards.
GCCAATGCTCCGCGGTTTCTTCCAGATAGCCTTTGGCCAGCGCCTCGTCCAACTGCGGGCGAATGACGCTTTCCGCCAGCCCGGTGTAGTTGACGAAGTCGGCGCGCGGCGCGGCTTCCAGCAGGCGGAAGCGGTTCATGAAGAACTCGAACGGCCGATCCGCCGCCGCCACCTCATGCTGCTTGTCCATGTAGTCGCCGCGCATAAAGCCGCGCGGGTGCTTGGTCTTGGCGGTGCGCAGGATGCGTCCGTCGCTGAAGGTCACCTTGCCGTGCGCGCCGCAGCCGATCCCCAGGTAGTCGCCGAAGCGCCAGTAGTTGAGATTGTGCTGGCATTGGTAGCCCGGCTTGGCATAGGCCGAGGTTTCATACTGCTGGTATCCGGCGGCGCTCAGCAGCTGGTGGCCGCGCTCGAAGATGTCCCACAGCGCGTCGTCGTCCGGCAAGACCGGCGGGCGTGAGCTGAACAGGGTGTTCGGCTCGATGGTCAGCTGATACCACGACAGGTGCGGTGGATTGAGGGCGATCGCCTGGCGCAGATCGTCCAGCGCCTCTTCCAGCGACTGGTCCGGCAGGCCGTGCATCAGATCGAGGTTGAAGCTGCGCAGGCCGAGGCCGGTCGCCAGCGTCGCCGCGCGTTTGGCTTCTTCCGGGCCGTGGATGCGCCCCAGACGGTTCAGCTTCTCGGCGCTGAAGCTTTGCACCCCGATGGAGATGCGGTTGACGCCGGCGCGCTGGTAGCCGCTGAAGCGATCGGCCTCCACGGTGCCGGGATTGGCTTCCATGGTGATTTCGGCGTCGTCGGCGACGCGAATGCGCGCTCGCACGCCGTCCAGCAAGGCCTGCATCGCCTCGGCGCTCAGCAGGCTGGGGGTGCCGCCGCCGATAAAGATAGTGCTGATTTCCCGGCCGCCGGCCAGCGGCAGGTCGGCATCCAGATCCGCCAACAGATGATCGACATACTCCTGATGCGGCACGTCACCCTTCAGCGCATGGGAGTTGAAGTCGCAGTACGGGCATTTCTGCACGCACCACGGGATATGGATGTAGAGACTCAGCGGGGGCAGCTTAAGCATTGCGCATGGCTTCCAACATCAGCTTCAGCGCCTTGCCGCGGTGCGAAATCGCCCGCTTCTCGTCGCAGCTCAGCTCGGCGGCGGTGCGGCCCAGCTCCGGCACGTAGAAGACCGGATCGTAACCGAAACCGCCTTCACCGGCGGCCTGTTCGGTGATTTCGCCGGCCCAGCTGCCGTGGAACACCAGCGGCGTCGGATCTTGCGCATGGCGCAGATAGACCAGCACGCAGTGGAATTGCGCGCCGCGCCGGCCCGGCGCCACGTCTTTCATCGCCGCCAGCAGCTTGTCGAGGTTCTGCCGATCGTCGGCATCTTCGCCGGCGTAGCGCGCGGAGTAGATGCCCGGCGCGCCGCCCAGCGCATCCACTGCCAGACCGGAGTCGTCGGCGATCGCCGGCAGGCCGGTGACCTGTGCCGCATGGCGCGCTTTCAGGATGGCGTTTTCGATAAATGTCAGGCCAGTTTCTTCGGCGGATTCCACGCCCAGATCGGTTTGCGCGACCACGTCCAGGCCGAAATCGGCCAACAGGTCGGCAAGTTCGCGCACTTTGCCCGGGTTACCGGTGGCAAGAACGACTTTTTGCATAAGTGACTACCTTGAAAATTATTCGATGAGCGCCGCGACCACGGCGGGGATCTGTTGCGGATTCACGATGCGTAACTGTTTATGCCGCCCCAGTTCGCCTTTCTCGATGGTGACGTTGCTTTTCGCCACTTTGAACTGCTTGGCGATAAACTTGATCAGATGGGCGTTGGCTTGGCCGTCGACTGGCGGAGCGGTGATGGCGACTTTTAGTTCGTCGCCATGCAAGCCGATAATTTGGTCGCGGCTGGCTTTCGGCTGAATATATAGCCTGATCGCCAGCCCGTCCAGCACCGGAGTGACCGCACTCACAGCAGGAACCAGATCTCGCCGAACAGATCCATGCCCAGGTAGTTGATCAGATAGAGGATCAGGATCACTACCATGGCGGAAAAGTCGATGCCGCCCATCGCCGGGATGATGCGACGGATTGGCGCCATCAAGGGTTCGGTCAGTTGGTACATCACGTAGTCGATCGGGCTGCGGCCCTGGCTTACCCAGCTCATCAGCGCACGAATGATCATCACCCAGAAGATCAGGTAGCCGGCGGACTTCACCAGCGAGATCAGGCCGAACAGCAGGTTATACGGGCTGAGCGACATCGCGCCGCCCTGAATCAGCAGCAGCAGCGGGTACTTGATGGTCATCAGCAGGAACGCCAGCAGCAGCGAAGCGCTGTCGATGGGCCCCAGTGACGGGATGATGCGGCGCAGTGGGCCGACCACCGGCTGGGTGATCTTCACCACAAACTGTGAGAACGGGTTGTAAAAATCGGTGCGCGCCCACTGCATCCAAATGCGCAGCAACAGCACCATCACGTACAGATCAATAACGGTCTTGACCAGGAAAGTCAGCGTTAGCATGAAGTGGTCCTTCTCCTTAACTCGCGGTTATTTAAAATAATTTTTCCATCTCTTGGGCGCGGGAAACGGCGGCCTGCATCGCTTGCCCCACGGTTTCCGGCAGTTGGCGTTCGTTGAACACCCGCAGCGCTTCGGCGGTAGTGCCGCCTTTGGAGGTCACCTGTTCGCGCAGCGTGCCCAGCGGCGTATCCGGGTTGGCTTCCACCAATGCGGCGGCGCCGGAAGCGGCCTGTTGCACCAGATCGCGCGCGGTCTGGCTGTCGAAGCCCATGCGCTCGGCCTCTTTTTGCATCGCCTCCATAAACAGGAAGAAATAGGCCGGGGCGCTGCCCGCGGCGGCGATCACGCCGTTGATGCCATTTTCGTCATCGACCCAGCAAACTTTACCGACCGACGCCATTAAATCGCCGGTGTAATCGCGATCCCGCTGGCTGACCTGCGCCGGCGCGTACAGCCCGCTCATGCCCTTGCCGACCAGCGACGGAGTGTTGGGCATGATGCGCACGATGTCCAGCTTGTCGCCGAGCAGCTGATAGAAACGGCTGACCTGAATGCCGGCGGCTATCGACAGCACCAGCTTGCCGCTGAAATCGACCTGCTCGCGCAGCGGCTGGCAAACGTCGGCCATCAGCTGCGGTTTGACCGCCAGCACCACCACCTCGGCCTCGCGCGCGCAGGCGACGTTGTCGCCGCTGCTGACGATGCCGTAGTCTGCCGCCAGCGCGTCACGGTTTTTCGGCGAAGGGGCGCAGACGCTGATGGATTTGGCTGGATAGCCGCCCGCCACCAGGCCGGCGATGATTGCACGCGCCATGTTGCCGGCGCCGATAAAGGTAATCTTGCGATGTTGCATCAAATCCCTCGTCTGTGTGTCAGGCCTGCGAGTAGTCGCGGGCGCCAAAAATTGCGGTGCCGATGCGCACCAGGGTGCTGCCTGCGGCGATCGCCGCCGCCATATCGTCCGTCATGCCCATCGACAGCGTATCGGCCTGCGGATAACGCTGGCGCAGGGCGAGAAAGGCGTCGTTCATCCGGCTGAATACCGCCAACTGCCGCTGATAATTCGCTTCCGGCGCCGGGATGGCCATCAGGCCGCGCAGCGTCAGGTTCGGCAGCGCGGCGATTGCGTCGGCCAGCGCCGGCAGCTCGCTTAACGCGATGCCGGATTTGCTTTGTTCGTCGCTGATGTTGATTTGAATCAGCACGTTGAGCGGCGGCAGGTCGGGCGGGCGCTGATCGCTCAGGCGCTGGGCGATGCGCAGCCGATCCACGGTATGACACCAGGCGAAATGTTCCGCCACCAGCCGACTCTTATTGGATTGCAGCGGGCCGATAAAGTGCCACACCAACTCGCCGCCCTGCGGCGACTCGGCGAAATGCCGGATCTTGTCTACCCCTTCCTGCACGTAGTTCTCGCCGAAGGCGCGCTGGCCGGCGGCGATGGCTTCTTCGATCGCCGCCACAGGTTTGGTTTTGCTGACTGCAAGCAGAGCAACTTCTTCCGGCGCCCGCGCGCAATTTCGCGCGGCGGCCGCGATGCGGTTTCTGACATCCTGCAGGTTCTGTTGGATAGTGCTCATTATTGACCCGGGAGAGTGATATGGATATCGATGAATTCGTGGCCCTTAGTGTAAAGCATAATGCTTCCGATCTGCACCTTTGTGCCGGTCATCCGCCGATGTTGCGCATCGACGGTGAACTGCAGCCGCTGGCGGCGGCGCCAACGCTGACGGCGCAAGGCGTGCAGGCCCTCTGCGACGGATTGCTGAATGCGCAGCAGCGCGAGAGCCTGCGGCGGCTGGGGCAGGTCGATCTGGCGTTGCACAGGCCGGGCGGGGAGCGGCTGCGGGCCAACGTTTTTCAACAAAGCGCGGGGATTTCTCTCGCGTTGCGGCGTATCGCCGGGCAATCGCCTTCGCTTGCCGAGCTGGCGGCGCCGGCCATTGTCCCGGCGTTGCTGCGGCGCGACGACGGGCTTATCTTGGTCACCGGCGCCACCGGCAGCGGCAAGTCCACCACGTTGGCGGCGATGATCGACGAGATCAACCGGCACCAGCAGCGGCACGTTTTGACGCTGGAGGATCCGATCGAGTTCCTGCACCGCAGCCGGCGATCGCTGATCCAGCAGCGGGAGATCGGCCGCGACAGCCACAGCTTCGATGCGGCGTTGCGCGCCGCGCTGCGCGAAGATCCGGATGTGATCCTGCTGGGCGAGCTGCGCGATACCGCCACCATCCGGCTGGCGCTCACTGCGGCGGAGACCGGCCACCTGGTGCTGGCTACGCTGCATACCCGCAGCGCGCCGCAGGCGGTGGAACGGCTGGTGGACGTGTTTCCGGCGGAAGAGAAACCCTATGTGCGCGCCCAGCTGGCCGGCAGTCTGCAGGCGGTGATCGCGCAAAAGCTGATGAGGCGGCCCGGCGGCGGACGCGTGGCGATCTTTGAAGTGCTGACGGCGACGGCGGCGGTCAGCAACCTGATCCGCGAAGGGAAAACGCATCAGTTGGCGAGCGTGTTGCAAACCGGCGCGCAGTCCGGCATGCAAACCTTTGAGCAAGGTTTGCAGCAGCGGATCGACGCCGGCGTGTTGGGAGAGTGCGCGGGGGAAAGGGCGGGCGTTTAGCCCAGTTGCCGTTCGAACCAGCTTTCGAGGATCACCACCGCGGAGGCGGAATCCACGCTGCCTTTATCAAGCGCGCGGAAGCCGCCGCGATCGAACAGGTTGGCGCGCGCTTCCACGGTGCTCAGGCGCTCGTCATGCAGATCGATCTGGATGCCGAAACGGCCGTGCAGGCGGTTGGCGAACTTGCGCGCCTGGGCGGTAACGGGTTGTTCGGTGCCATCCATGTTCAGCGGCAGGCCGACCACCACCAAATCCGGTTGCCACTCCTTCAGCAGCTTTTCGATTTTCAGCCAGTCCGGCGAGCCGTCCTGCGCTTTGAAAGCCGGCAGGGCGCGGGCGCTGCCGGTCAACTCCTGGCCGACGGCCGCGCCGATGCTTTTGGTGCCGAAGTCGAAGGCGATAATGGTGCGGTTGCTCATCAGGCGTGTCCTGCGTGGTTGGCGATGCTGCGAATGTCGATACCCAAAAGGTTCCCCGCCTCGCGCCAGCGGCTGGCGATCGGCGTGCGGAACAAAATGTCGGTGTTGGCTTCGATGGTCAGCCAGGCGTTTTCCAATACTTCCTGCTCCAACTGGCCCTTTTCCCAACCCGCATAACCCAGCGCCACCAGCACGTCGTCCGGTTGCTCTGGCGTGCCGAGCGTTTCCAGCACGTCTTTCGAGGTGGTGATCATGGTGTTGGGCGAAATTTGAATGCTGGCGCCGAAGCCGTGGCGCGGCGTATGCAGGATAAACCCGCGATCGTCCGCCAGGGGGCCGCCGGCGAACACCGGCTTGTCCAGGCTGATGGCCGGATCGCGCGCAGGCGGCATGATCTTCAGCTTGCTCAGCACCGTGGCTACCGTGAACTGCTCCACCGGTTTATTGATCACCAAACCCATGGCGCCTTCTTCGTTATGCTCGCAGACGTAAATCACCGAGCGCTTGAAGCGAGGATCCTGCAGCGTTGGCATGGCGATCAGAAAATGGTGCTGTAAATTCATGGCGTTAGTATAAGGTAATCAATGGGTGAGAAAATAAACAGCCGCCAGTATGCGGCTATACCCGCCGCCTTTCAAGCCGCGCGCAAAGGCGAGCTTTGGCGGGCGCGATACGGGATAGCGGGCGGCATGCCGCCCGCATGACGCATTACTTCGCCGCCAGGCGTTTTTCAATCGCGTCCATCAGCATGCCGGTAATCGAAATCGGGAATGCCGCCTCAATCTCGCGCGCGCAGGTTGGGCTGGTGACGTTGATTTCGGTCAGGCGATCGCCGATCACGTCCAGGCCGACGAAGATCAGCCCTTTCTCTTTCAGCGTCGGGGCGACGGCGCGGGCGATTTTCCAGTCGCTTTCGCTCAGCGGGCGCGCTTCGCCGCGGCCGCCGGCCGCGAGGTTGCCGCGGGTCTCGCCCTGCGCCGGAATGCGCGCCAGGCAGTAAGGCACCGGCTCGCCGTCCACCACCAGGATGCGTTTGTCGCCGTCCTTGATCGCCGGCAGGAAGTTCTGCGCCATGCAGAAACGGCTGCCGTGTTCGGTCAGGGTTTCGATGATCACCGACAGGTTAGGATCGTCCTGCTTCACGCGGAAGATAGACGCGCCGCCCATGCCGTCCAGCGGTTTCAGGATGATATCGCCGTGCTGCTGGTGGAATTTGCGGATGTGCGCGGCGCTGCGGCTGACCAGCGTATCCGGCGTCAGTTCCGAGAACCAGGCGGTGAACAGCTTCTCGTTGCAGTCGCGCAGACTTTGCGGCTTGTTGACCACCAGCGTGCCTTTAACTTCGGCGCGTTCCAGAATGTAGGTCGCATAGATGTATTCGGTATCGAACGGCGGATCCTTGCGCATCAGGATCACGTCCAGTTCGTGCAGCGCCAGATCCTGCTCGGCGCCGAAGCTGAACCAGCTCTCCTTGTCTTCCTTCACGCTCAGCAGGCGGGTGCGCGCGCGCCCGTCACCGGCGTGCAGATAGAGATCGTTCATCTCCATGTAGTGCAATTCGTAACCGCGGCGCTGCGCTTCGAGCAGCATGGCGAAGCTGGTGTCTTTCTTGATGTTGATGGAATCGATAGGATCCATCACGATGCCGAGCTTAATCATCTTTTCTCCTTTAACCCAGGTCGCCGAAGCGGACCTGCAGAGCGGTAATGGCGGTGAGCGCTGTGGTTTCGGTACGCAGAACGCGTGGTCCCAGCAGAATATCAGTAAATCCGTGGTCGGTGGTCATGGCGATTTCGTCGGCGGACAAACCGCCTTCCGGGCCGATCAGCAGACGAACATGATCCACCGGCTGCGGCAGCGTGTTGATGCTGTGGCTGGCGCGCGGGTGCAGGTTGAGTTTCAGGCTGCCGTCCTGCTCGGCGCACCAGGCTTCCAGCGACATCGCCTCGCGGATTTCGGGAATGCGGTTGCGGCCGCACTGTTCGCAGGCGGCGATGGCGATCTTTTGCCATTGCTGGATTTTCTTCGCCAGACGCTCGCCGTCCAATTTCACGCCGCAGCGCTCGGAAAACAGCGGGGTGATGACGTTGACGCCCAGCTCGATGGATTTCTGGATGGTGAACTCCATCTTCTCGCCGCGCGAGATCACCTGGCCCAGATGCAGGTTGAGCGGCGATTCGATGTCATCCACGCGGCCGTCGCCGAGGCGCACCAGCACGCTCTTTTTGTCCACCCGGATTATTTCGGCGTCGAACACCTGGTTGCTGCCGTCGAACAGCTGCAGCGCCTGGCCGGCGCTCATGCGCAGCACGCGCCCGACGTGGTTGGCGGCGTCCTCGCTGAGGGCGATCTCCGCCCGGTCGGTCAACGGCTGCGGATGGTAAATGCGGGGTATGCGCATGGGTAGTCTGATCCTGACGAAACGGCGCCGCGGGTTAGCGGCGCCATGAAAGATAAAGGCTATAGTAGGTTAGCTTTTCCGCTGCTGACAAGCCTGTTGAATATAGGGGTTGTGGTTGCCCTGCACCTTGGCGATACGTGCTTCGCGCTGACATTCCCATTGGCTCACCGGATATTGCCGGTTCCACACCTCGAACAGCTGGGTTTGCTGGCGTGACAGCCGCAGCTGGTAGCGATCGCGCATGTAGAAGTAGGTGCGGGCAATGGCGCCGCGGGCGCGGGCGGGCGGCTCCGCCTGTTTATTCTTGAAGTCCACCTTCATTGGGCATTGCCCGTACTGGCCCGCGCCGCCGTTCCATTGGCTGTACATGAAGTTGTTGCGGTCGCCGTTCACTTCGCCGATCGCCGGCTGCAGGTTGTGCAGATCGGTTTCTATCTGGCGGTAGGTGGCGTCCTTGTTGCAGTTTTTGCGCCCGCCGTCCTGCCAGCACTGCAGCTGGTGGCCGAATTGCCAGGCAGGCACCACGTGTTCCCACTCGATGCGTTGCGCGCGCTGGGCGTTTTTACGCACCTGATAGCCGCAGCCGGCGAGATCGGGAATGCCCTTCTTGCCTTGCCACTCGATGCGGCAGCCGCAGTAAAAACTGCCCGGCGCATCCTGGTTAATCTTGGCCGCCGCCGTCTTGGCTTGAGAGAAGTTATTGATGCCGTGCGCCTGTGCGGCGCCTGCGGCGAAAACCGCCATAAACAAAATTCTGCGAAGCATATTCCAAAACAGCTCAAAATTGGAAAAGCAGGCAGGGTAACGGAACTTGCCGGCAGTGGCAAATGGCGATATTTACTTGTTTTAACGTATAAATCGTTTAACTAAAGGTTCTCGCTAGCAAGAAATTTCAGTTTTTCACCGCACCGGCGGCAGCGGTATTCGCTTTCGCCGCGCAGCACGCGGTTATGGCGGCGAATGGTGAGCTGGTGCTGCCCGCAGCCGCAGCGGTAGGGGAAGGTTTTGCTTTGCACCGAGGCGGTTTCGAAACGATGAGTGCGGCTGGCGGGCGTCAGCAGCACGCTTTCCATCACCCAGCGCCATTCGCGGCCGTGCGGCGCTACCCGGCCGAATTGGCGAAACACCAGCAGATGCGCCAGCTCGTGCGGCACCACTTCATCGATAAACGGCTGTTGGTTTTCCAGCAGCAGCACCGGGTTCAGACGGATTTCCCAGCTTTGCAGCCAAGCGGTGCCCGCGCTGGTGCCGCGTTGCTGATAGACGATGCTGGGTTCGGGGAACTCGACGGCAAAATGCCGGCGAGCCAACTGCAGCTTTTCTCGCAGGCAGCGCATCACCGCTTGTTGCAGCGCGATAGGGATTCTCGGTTTGTTCATTGCGGCTAGCTTAAGCAATGGCGCGGCGGCTGACAATACGCCCCGGCGCAAATCGCATCCGGCGCTTTTTCGCCACATTGATAAGACGATCGCCGCCGATGGATTGTAATCAATGTGTTAACTGCGGGATAATAAAGCGTGCATGATGAGCCTGTACCCGCAGTTCTCACCGAGCAAGGTTGAAACGCCGCCTGTGGTAATCCCTTACGCAAAGAGCGGTTATTTTGCGATTTGGCGCAATAACTGACTGATTAAAAATACGTAAGGTGGAGGCAGTTTTTTGACAAGGCGCCGCCTCGCGCGCCGCAAGTGTGAATTTAACGCAGCTGATGTTGCAAGTGAGAGATCAATGTCGAATAAACCGTTCCACTATCAAGATCCGTTCCCGCTGAAGAAAGACGATACCGAATATTATCTGCTGAGCCGCGACCACGTTTCCGTGAGCGAATTTGAAGGCCAGGAAATTCTGAAAGTTGCCCCTGAAGCGTTAACCCTGCTTGCCCAGCATGCGTTCCACGACGCCTCGTTCATGCTGCGCCCGGCGCACCAACAGCAGGTGGCCGATATCCTCGACGATCCGGACGCCAGCGAAAACGACAAGTACGTTGCGCTGCAATTTCTGCGTAACTCAGAAATCGCCGCCAAGGGTATTTTACCGACCTGCCAGGACACCGGCACGGCGATCATCGTCGGCAAAAAGGGCCAGCGCGTCTGGACCGGCGGCGGCGATGAAGAAGCGCTGTCGCGCGGGGTCTACAACACCTACATCGAAGAGAACCTGCGCTATTCGCAGAACGCCGCGCTGGATATGTATAAAGAGGTCAATACCGGCAGCAACCTGCCGGCGCAGATCGATCTCTACAGCGTGGACGGCGAAGAGTACAAATTCCTGTGCATCGCCAAGGGCGGCGGCTCCGCCAACAAAACCTATCTGTACCAGGAAACCAAGGCGCTGCTGTCGCCGGGCAAACTGAAAAACTACCTGGTCGACAAGATGCGCACGTTGGGCACCGCGGCTTGCCCGCCGTACCACGTGGCGTTCGTCATCGGCGGCACCTCGGCGGAAGCGACGCTGAAAACCGTCAAGCTGGCCTCGACCAAGTATTACGATGGCCTGCCGACCGAAGGCAACGAGCATGGCCAGGCGTTCCGCGATCTGGAACTTGAAGCGGAATTGCTGCAAGAAGCGCAAAACCTGGGGCTGGGCGCGCAGTTCGGCGGCAAATACTTCGCGCACGATATCCGCGTGGTGCGCCTGCCGCGCCACGGCGCCTCCTGCCCGGTCGGCATGGGCGTCTCCTGCTCGGCGGACCGCAACATCAAAGGCAAGATCAACCGCGACGGCATCTGGCTGGAAAAACTGGAGCACAATCCGGGTAAATTCATTCCTCAGGAGCTGCGCCAGGCCGGGGAGGGCGAAGCGATCAAGGTCGATCTCAACCGCCCGATGGCCGAGATCCTCAAACAGTTGTCGCAGTATCCGGTTTCCACCCGCCTGTCGCTGAGCGGCACCATCATCGTCGGCCGCGATATCGCGCACGCCAAGCTGAAAGAGCGTCTGGATCGCGGTGAAGGCCTGCCGCAGTACGTCAAGGATCACCCGATTTACTACGCCGGCCCGGCCAAAACGCCGGAAGGCTACGCGTCCGGTTCCTTGGGGCCGACCACCGCCGGACGTATGGATTCCTACGTCGATCTGCTGCAATCTCACGGCGGCAGCATGATCATGCTGGCGAAAGGCAACCGCAGCCAGCAGGTGACGGATGCCTGCCACAAGCACGGCGGCTTCTACCTCGGCAGCATCGGCGGCCCGGCGGCGGTGCTNGCGCAGCAGAGCATCAAGAGCCTGGAGTGCGTGGAGTACCCTGAGCTGGGCATGGAAGCGATCTGGAAAATTGAAGTGGAAGATTTCCCGGCGTTTATCCTGGTGGATGACAAAGGCAATGACTTCTTCCAGAAGATCCAGGCCGGTCAGTGCTCCAGCTGTCTGAAATAATCGTTACCCCCTCCACCGCCCGCGGGCGGTGGAGGGGATTGTGTAAAGTCCTGTAGCTTGCTGGACGTCGAGTTTTAACCTGTATACCCTACGCGAATAGCACTAAAATTCGACTAATGGAATATCGGCAACATAAGGTTCGGCAAGCACATGGGCACGCAGGAAAGTCACATCAGGGAGTTACTGGTCTGGATTGAAGATAACCTGACCAATCCGCTGTCGTTGGATATCGTTTCCGCCAAGTCAGGCTATACGAAATGGTACCTGCAGCGCATGTTCAAGAAGCAGACCGGATTATCGTTAGCTTCCTACATTCGCGCTCGCCGCCTCTACATCGCCGCCTTCGCCTTGCGTTTCACGCAGAAGAGCATCCTCGATATTTCGGTTGAATATCAATTCGATAATCAGCAGACATTCTCGCGCTGTTTCAAGAAACATTTCGCCGAATCGCCCAGCGTTTATCGTCATGCCCGCAAACAGGACTTCAGCAATCTGGTGCGTTCGCTGGCGGCCAGCCAGTCCGGCGATATTCAGGTCGAACGCGTCAGCATCGCCAGAGGGCAATACGCCTTTCAGGGCAAACAGTACGCTTATCACCTGGATATCGAAAAGTTGGACAAGTCGCATCTGCCGCAGCGCAGCGCGCTGCGGGCGCAGTTCTACACCTTGTTGGGCGAGCGTCCGGCGCAGACCTATTCGTTTACCCAACTGGTGCCGGACGGCGAGCGGGTCAGGGTCGACTATACCCTGGGCGTGACGGCGGACTATCCGCTGCGTGAAGGCGTGGCGCTGGAGCCGCTGCCGGAGGTCCACGGCGAGTTTTGCCGTTTTCGCTATTCCGGCAAGCCGGTGGCGCTCAATGACCACATCATTCAAATCTACACGCAGGTGCTGCCCGAAATGGGGCTGGCCCGCGGCGACGGGCCGGACATGACGGTGTTCAGCTATTCGCTGAGCGGGAAAGAGGAGCTGCATCTGGAGTTGCAACATCTGGTGCCGGTGGTGCCGCTGCACTGATCCCGTCGGCGGCCGGCCGCCGGTTTTTTTGCTGCACGATCGCCGCCATCACCGCCAGGGCGATCTCCGCCGGGGTTTTGCTGCCGAGCGGCAGGCCGATCGGCGCATGAATGCGTTCCAACTCCTGCGGCGTGAATTCGGCGATCTGCTGCAACCGCTGGCGCCGCCGCGCGCTGTTTCTGAGCGAGCCCATGGCGCCGATGTAAAACGCCGGGGTGTGGATCGCTTCCATCAGCGTCAGATCGTCCATACGCGGATCGTGGGTCAGCGCCACGACGGCGGTATTGGCGTGGCAACCGCCGTCCTCAATGAACTTGGCCGGAAACTGGCGCAGCAGCGTCACGCCCGGTTTTAACTCGGCGGCGAAGTTATCCAGCGCCTCCGGGCGGTTCTCGCACACCAGCACCTCAAACCCCAGCGCTACGGCGAAATCGGCGCAGTACAGCGCCACGCTGGACAGCCCGGCGATCAGCAGGCGCGGCGCGGCCGCGATATGCAGGGTAATCTGTTCGAGCCGGCGTTCAACCTGAGTGGCGCTGGTGAAATGGCTCTGCTCAAGGCTATGGCAGGCGTTGGGCAACGTCAGGCGTTTGAGCAACGCATGATGCCCTTCCAGCGCGCCGGCGATGCGCTGCAGGTAAGCGACGCTGGCTTCTCCCGCCGGCAGATACTCGATCAGCACGTCCAGCACGCCGCCGCACGGCAGCGCCACATTGGGCGTCATGCCGCCTTCGCCGTAGCGGATCACCTGGCTGGCCGCCTGATACTCCCCGGCGGCCACGCGCCGCAGAAAGTCTTCCTCCACGCACCCGCCCGACAATGAGCCGCTGTAGCGGCCGTCGCGGGTCGCGGCCATCAACGCGCCCGGCGACCGCGGCGAAGAGCCATAGGTGCTGAGCACGGTGCATAACCAGACCGGCTGTTGTTGCAGCCAGCTTATCGCCTGGCTGACCACGGTGACATCAAGATGTTGCATAGGTGAATTTACTCGCTGGCCGGGAGTTGCGATGGAAGATCAATATCCCGCACGACGCCGGGGTGTTCAAGCGGCAGCAGGTGCACCGCTGCGCCTTGCAGCAGTTCACGCGCGCCATTATCGCCGCGCAGTTGGCAAAGTGGTTTGCGCAATCGGGCGGAAAAGCCGACCGGGTGGCCGGGCTGTTGCGCATAGCTGGGGCGCACGATCGGGTGCTGCCGCAAGGCATCCGCCACCTGTCGGAAAACGTCGGCGCCGACGAACGGCATATCGGCCAGGTGGATCAGCCAGCCTTGCCAGTGCGGCGTGGCCGCAACGCCTGCGGCGATTGAGTCGCCGAGGCCCGCGCTGGCGAGCAGGGTGACCGGCACCTGGTTGGCGGCGCAGGCTGCCAGCACCGGCAGATTATCCGGCCGGGCCACCACCTGTACCGGCAGGCCGGAGGCCAATGCCCGGCGCAGGGTGTGTTCAAACAGCGATCGCCGCTCGCCCGCCGCATCGGCAAATCCGGCGTTCAATTTGTTGCCCTGGCCGCCGGCCTGAATAAAGCGCTCTCCGCGTCCGGCGGCGGTAATGACAATGCCCGTGGTCATGGTTGAAGTCCGCGTTTGCGCAAATTATTTATTAGCCTACAAACTACCTGTGTTTTGTAAATGTTTTTTTGTTGAAAACAACCTGTTAATCATCACATAATTTTAGTTATAAGCATATGCTTATGACGTCTACGGCAAGGTCGTCAGCGTTTGCGCAACAACACCGCGAACAAAAACCAATTACAAGAAAGACGTGAAGGACTTATTTATGAGCAATTTCAACCCGTCGCGGCGCCGCTTTATCAAAAGCGCCGTGATTGCGGGGGTCTCCGTGTACCTCGCCCCCCTGTACAGCCGCGCCTACGCCGCGCTGTTCGAGCAAAAAATCCTCCAGTCGCCCAACTGGGATCCGCAGGCCAAGCGCGTCCGTTTCCGTATCGATGGCCGCGCCAAGGTCATGGGGCAGAAGGTGTTCGCGCGCGATATCCGCGCGGTGGACATGCCGCACTGGCCGCAGAAACAGGCGCACGCCTTCATTCTGCGCGTGACCAAAGCCGACCGGCTGTTCGAAGGCGTCGATCTGTCGCTGCTGGGGGACGATCTGCAGCCCGATCGCCTGGTGACGGCGGAAGACCTGGCGCGCGACGGCCTGGCCTTCCCGGCGTTCTACGGTGACGACATGCTGCTGCCGAGCGGCAAAACCCCGGCCTACCTCGGCCAGGCGGTGGCGATCCTGATCTATCACGACTTCGCCCGTTTCCGCTTCGCCAAGGACAGGCTGAAATTCCGCGAAGAAACCATCAAATACGGCGCGGTCACCGGCCCGCTGGAGCGCGATCCCTGGGGCAGCTTCCGCTATGTGCGGGTGGGGGGAGAACAGCCGTTCGACGACGACCGCTTCTCCAGCCTGAAGGACACGCCGATCTTCCCGGTGTCGATGAAAAAACACCTGCCGGTGTGGCCGGAAGGGCGTGAGGGCGGCAAGCTGGATCAGGAAGGCATGCGCTATGCGGGGATGATCGCCGACGAGATGGCGAACCCGCCGGCCGACTGGCTGGTAATGTCGCGCCGCTACACCACGCAGTCGATCGACACCTCGGCGCTGGAGCCGGACAACGCCAACGGCTGGTTCGACGCGCAGACGCAAACCCTGCATCTGGTGGTGCCGACTCAGTCGCCGCAGGAAGTGGCCGACGAGATGCCGCGCATGCTGGCCAAGCGCAATCCGCCGGTGAAACAGCTGATCCTGCACCCGTGCTACACCGTGGGCTACGGCTCGAAAGACCACTACAACTTCCCGTATTACGGCGCGGTGGCGGCGATGTATGGCGACGGCCACCCGGTGCGCCTGGCCAATGATCGCTTCGAACAGTTCCAGACGGCGTTGAAGCGCCACGCGTTCGACATGAACTACCGCATCGCGGTGAATAAGCAGACCGGCGTCATGCAGTCGTTCCTTGGTGACATGACCGCGGACGGCGGCGGCCGCAGCAACTTTACCCCTTCGGTGGTGATGGTCGGCGCAACCG
>NZ_JVEL01000535.1:0-9470 GCF_001076875.1 Serratia sp. 506_PEND | reverse complement strand
CGCCCAGTCGATTTACTACTTCCCGAAAAGCGATCTGTCGTCGGTCGGGCTGGCCTCACGCGCCATCGACGCCGGTTCGGCGCGCGGTTACGGCACGCTGCAGAGCATGGCCGCCACCGAGATGATGGTGGATGAGCTGGCCGCCGAGCTGAAGATCGACCCGATCGAGTTCCGCCTGCGCAACGTGCTGAAATCCGGCATGAAAAACACCCAAGGGGCGATCCCGGCCGGTGCGATCCGCGCCGATGAAGTGCTGGAGAAGGCGGCGAAGCATGAGATGTGGCTCAAGCGCGCCGAACGCAAGGCCGAGTTTGAGAGCCGCTATCCCGGCAAGCGCTATGGCGTTGGCTTCGGCTGCGTGCAGAAAGACTTCGGCACCGGGGCGGAAACCTCGTTCGCCCGGGTAGAGCTGAGCGAAGACGGGCGCATCACCCTGCATCACAGCGGCGCGGAGATGGGCACCGGCATGTCGACCTCGCAGTCGGTACTGTGCGCGCAGTGGCTGGGCAAACCGGCCGACGAAGCGCACTTCTCGGTCACCGACTGGTCGGTACTGCCGATGGTCACCAGCGGCGATCCTTACCTGATGTCGCAAGAAGAGCAGGACAAGCTGCAAACCAACCCCAACTGGACGCCGAGCTACTGTTCGCCGTCGAGCGCCAGCAATTCGGCCTATTACTTCTCGCACAGCACCCGCGAAGCGGCGCGCCTGATCTTCGATCACGGCCTGTGGCCGGCGGCGATGGCGCTGTGGCAGGCCGGTATCGGCGGCGGCCAGGCGGCGCCGCTGGTGGTGCGGCGCGAAGATGCGCGTTGGGTCGAAGGCGGCCTGACGGCGGCGGGCATGTCGGTGCTGAGCCTCGAGCTGCTGGCCAAGACGGCTTATCAGATGGGCGGCGTCACCGGTGCCGCGGTGCACGTGTTCAACCGCTGGCAGTGGGCGGAGGCCGATTTCACGTTGAACGGCAAAAGCGAACGCCTGCCGATCGACGGCATGGCGCTGCGCAACGCCGGCGGCGAATTCAAACCGCTGGCGCGCGGGCAGGTCTACTACCCGCCGACCCAGCGCAACAATGCGGCGGTGACCTACTACAGCGCCGTCGGCACGCTGGCGGAAGTGGCGGTGGATATCGCCACCGGCCAGGTGGAGTTGCTGAATCATCACTCGATCATGGAGTGCGGCAACCTGATCGTGCCGGAACTGGTTTCCGGCCAGCTGCAGGGCGGGCTGGCGATGGGCATCGGCCATGCGCTGCACGAATATTTACCGCTGTACGAAGACGGCCCGGGCAACGGTACCTGGAACTTCAACCGTTACCACCTGCCGCGCGCCAGTGATGTGGCGGTGTGGAAACAGAGCGGCGACATCCTGCCGGCGCTGTCGGAAACCGATCCGCCGAAAGGCATGGCGGAGGTGGTGATGATCCCGATCGTGGCCGCGCTGGTCAACGCCATCGCCGACGCCACCGGCCACCGTTTCCGTGATTTGCCCGTTCGTGCAGAAAATATTCGTGAGGTATTACAATGAGCATTAAAACCCAGCCGATTTCCCTGACCATCAACGAGAAACAGTACGGCCCGATCGAGGTGCCGGAAGGCTTGATGATGATCGATTTCCTGCACGAGTATCTCGATTTGACCGGTTCGCGCCTCGGCTGCGGGCAGGGCATTTGCCACGCCTGCGTGGCGATCGTCGATCATCCGAGCGGCACCAGCGAAGAGGTGCGCACCTGCATCACCGGCGCGCATTTCTTCAACGGCAAGAAAGTGCGTACCGTCGAAGGCCACGCCAGGGTGGACGAACAGGGCGAGGTGGTTGAGCTGTCGCCGATCCAGCAGGCGTTTCTGGAGCACTACAGCTTCCAGTGCGGCTACTGCACGCCGGGTTTCGTCAACGCCGCCACCATTTTCGTGGAAAAGCTCAAGCGTGAGCCGATCGCCCGCGAACAGCTGGAAAACGCCATTGAGCAGGCGCTGGACAGCCACATCTGCCGTTGCACCGGCTACGTGCGCTACTACGAAGCGGTGCGCGACGTGGTGCTGAAAACGCCGGGCCTGCTGAAGGAGACGGCGCAATGAAAAAACGTCTCGCAGTGTTGATTGTGCTGGTGGCGATCGTGGTGATTGCGCTGCTGTGGTGGCGGGAAAACCGTCGTTACGACGGCCCGGTGCAGCAGGTAACCGCCAGCGCCGAACAGATCGCCCGCGGCCGCTATCTGGCGCAGGCCGCCGACTGCGCCGCCTGTCATACCGCCAGCGGTGGGGCGCCGTTGGCCGGCGGCTATCCGCTGGACACGCCGTTCGGCACGATTTACGGCAGTAACCTGACGCCGTCGGCCGACCACGGCATCGGGCGCTGGAGCAAGGACGACTTCTTCCTGGCGTTGACGCAGGGCGTGGCGCCGGGGGGGCGGCACCTGTACCCGGCGATGCCTTATACTTCGTATAAGGGCATGTCGCGTCAGGACGCCGACGACATCTACGCTTACCTGATGACGCGCCAGGCGGTGGACGTGGCCATTCCGGCCAACGACATGCCATTCCCGTTCAACCAGCGCATGGCGCTGAACGGCTGGAACCTGCTGTTCCGCAGCCAGGATCCGCTGCCGGCCAGCTCGCAGGGCAGTTCGCCGCAATGGCAGCGCGGCCGCTATCTGGCCGACGTGCTGGGGCACTGTGGCGAATGCCACACGCCGCGCGGCGCGCTGGGGCAGATGGATCTCGGCAAACCGATGCAGGGCGGCGATCTCGGCCGCTTCATGGCGCCGGACATTACGCCGCACGGTCTGGCGCAGCGCGGCTGGACGCCGCAGGACGTCAGCCGCTTCCTCAGCACCGGCCTCGCACCGCAGGGTTCCGCCTTCAGCGAGATGCACATGGTGGTGGATCTCAGCACCCGTCATTTGACGCCGGAAGATCATCAGGCGCTGGCGCTGTATCTGATGGGCGAGCAGCCGCCGGCGGCGGTGCCGGTGAAAATGGGGCAGGGCAGCGATGCCGGGCGCATGACCTATCTGGATCAGTGCGCCGGTTGCCATGCGCGCGAAGGCGAGGGCAAACCGCACGTCGCACCGGCGATGCGCGATAACGCCACGCTGCGCCAGGCGGACGGCAAGAACCTGATCGTGTCGGTGCTGGACGGCCTGCCGGCCCAGCAGTTCCCGAACGGTGAAAGCATGCAGAGCATGCCGGGCTTCGGCGAGCGTCTGAGCGATGCTGAAGTGGCGGAACTGGTGAATTACCTGCGGGTGACCTGGGGAGGCTTGCCGGCGGACGTCACCGCCGAGCAGGTGAAAGCGCTGCGCAAGTAAGCGGCGTTCAGGCGAAAAAAATGGCCCGCATCTGCGGGCCATTTTATTGCGCGGTCACGGGGTTCAACGGCTGGTGACGCCGTCGACGCGCTGGCTGCGCTGTTTGATGGCGTAACCGACGGCCAGGATCGCCACCCATACCGGGATCAGCAGCACCGAGATTTGAATGCCCGGCGTCAGGTACATGATCACCAGGATGCCGGCCATGAACAGCAGGCACAGGTAGTTGCTGAACGGATACCAGAACGCTTTGAACTTCGGCACCACGCCTTCGCGGTTTTTGGCGGCGCGGAATTTCAGGTGCGCCAGGCTGATCATCGCCCAGTTGATCACCAGCGCCGACACCACCAAGGCCATCAGCAGTTCGAAGGCGCGGCCCGGGATCAGGTAGTTAATCAGCACGCACAGCGCGGTGGCGAGGGCGGAAATGCCGATGGCCACCACCGGCACGCCGCGGCCGTCGACCTTCAGCAGGCTTTTCGGGCCGTTGCCCTGCTGCGCCAGGCCGTACAGCATGCGGCTGTTGCAGTAGACGCAGCTGTTGTACACCGACAGTGCGGCGGTGAGCACCACGATGTTCAGCACGGTCGCCACCAGGTTGCTGTTCAGCGCGTGGAAGATCAGCACGAACGGGCTGCCGCCTTCGACCACTTTGCCCCACGGGTACAGCGACAGCAGAATGGCCAGCGAACCGATATAGAAGATCAGGATGCGGTAGATCACCTGATTGGTGGCTTTCGGAATGCTTTTTTGCGGGTTGTCGGCTTCGGCGGCGGTGATGCCGACCAGCTCGAGGCCGCCGAAGGAGAACATGATCACCGCCATCGCCATCACCAGGCCCATGACGCCGTTCGGGAAGAACCCGCCCTGCGCCCACAGGTTGGTGACGGTGGCTTCCGGGCCGCCCATGCCGCTGAACAGCAGGTAGGCGCCGAACACGATCATGCCGATAATCGCCACCACTTTGATGATGGCGAACCAGAACTCCATCTCGCCGTAAACTTTGACGTTGGCCAGGTTGATGGCGTTGATCGCCAGGAAGAACACCGCGGCGGAAACCCAGGTGGGGATCTCCGGCCACCAGTACTGCACGTAGATGCCGACCGCGGTCAACTCCGCCATCGCCACCAGGACATACAGCACCCAGTAGTTCCAGCCGGAGGCGAAGCCGGCGAAGTTGCCCCAGTATTTGTAGGCGAAGTGGCTGAAGGAGCCGGCAACCGGCTCTTCCACCACCATTTCCCCCAGCTGGCGCATGATCAGAAACGCGATGAAGCCGCCGATGGCGTAGCCGAGAAGCACTGACGGGCCGGCCATTTTTATTGTTTGAGCGATACCGAGAAATAACCCGGTGCCGATTGCGCCACCTAAGGCGATGAGCTGAATATGGCGGTTTTTCAGGCCGCGCTTCAGCTGGTCACCATGCTGTTGACCATCCATCAATCTAACCCTCTGTCGTTGTGAATGCCCACCTGCCTGTAAAGCAGTGGTTACGATGTGTGTTTTGTTTTATTTACGGCGTTATAGCTATTAATTCCACGGCGCCGCTACCGTTTGGCAGAGAATAATGTTATGCGCGTCGGTTTGCACCTGCTTTGTCGTGTGAGTGATTAAGATTGCAGCAGTTTAGGAAACAAAATGCGGGTTGTGTGACGGCGGGGGGGATTCAGTGCATGAAATAAGCAACAAATCACATAATGCGCAAAAATAACGTAGATCTGAACGGTGGGGCGCGTTCAAATAATGAACGAACCGCCGTTGCGTCGCTCGCCAAATAGCCATTCATTAAAGCGTCATAACCATGCAATAAAACTCGGGCAAAAAGTTTGCACTCTGCCTTGCGTAAGGTTTGGTAAAAGTTAAATCCCCAACCCGCCGCGTAAATGGTAATACCATCACGGCGTTACCGGTTTGCAGCGGGGTTTTCAGCGGGGTGTTAAAATGTGCGGGTAACCTGATTTCGATCAAGGCCCGTATGGACAGGAGGTGAATACTTTGTTACTTTACCGTCACGTTTTTGAAATTGGTATTACCAATTGACTCCGCGCCATTCGCAGAGAAGAATTCACTCATGGCCTACAGCAAAATCCGCCAACCCAAGTTGTCAGATGTTATCGAGCAACAGCTCGAATACCTGATCCTCGAGGGGACACTGCGCCCAGGCGAAAAATTGCCTCCGGAGCGCGAGCTGGCGAAACAATTTGATGTCTCCCGTCCTTCTCTGAGAGAGGCCATTCAGCGCCTTGAAGCGAAAGGGCTGCTCCTGCGCCGTCAGGGCGGCGGCACCTTCGTGCAAACTAATCTGTGGCAGAGCTTCAGCGATCCGCTGGCCGAGCTGCTGGCCGACCATCCCGAATCACAGTTCGATCTGCTGGAAACCCGTCACGCGCTGGAAGGCATTGCCGCCTATTACGCGGCGCTGCGCGGCACCGATGAAGATCTGGCGCGCATCCGCGATTGCCACATCGTGATTCAACAGGCTCAAGACAGCGGCGATCTCGACGCCGAAGCCGATGCGGTCATGCAGTATCAAATCGCCGTGACCGAAGCCGCTCACAACGTTGTGTTACTTCACCTGCTACGCTGCATGGGGCCGATGCTGGAACAGAACGTGCGTCAGAACTTTGAATTGCTCTACTCGCGCCGTGAGATGTTGGCAAAAGTGAGCAGCCACCGCGCCGGAATTTTTGAGGCGATTGTGGCACGCGAGCCGGAAAAGGCCCGTGAAGCCTCGCATCGCCACTTGGCGTTTATCGAGGAAATCTTGCTGGATCTCAGCCGGGAGCATACTCGGCGCGAGAGATCGCTACGGCGTCTCCAGCAACGCAAGGATTAAGAGCTGTCCTCTTCAGGGTACACCAGCCTGCGGGGGTTAAGTTCGAGGTACTTAGTTAAGTACTTAAGCGGCAACTAAACTGATGGGCCTGTCTTCGTGTGTTTTTGCACAGAGCACAGGAAGACAGGCTCCAAACAAACCATTAGACAGATAAGGAATACCACCATGTCAGAACGTTTAAACAATGACGTGGATCCGATCGAAACCCGCGACTGGCTGCAGGCGATCGAATCGGTCATCCGTGAAGAGGGTGTTGAGCGAGCTCAGTTTCTGATTGATCAGGTATTGGGAGAAGCCCGCAAAGGCGGCGTTAACGTTGCGGCCGGTGCTGCAGCGCACAACTACGTCAACACCATCGCGGTAGAAGACGAACCGGCCTACCCAGGCAACCTGGATCTGGAACGCCGCATTCGCTCTGCGATCCGTTGGAACGCGATCATGACCGTTCTGCGCGCATCCAAAAAAGACCTGGAGCTGGGCGGCCACATGGCTTCCTTCCAGTCTTCCGCGACCTTCTATGAAGTCTGCTTTAACCACTTCTTCCGCGCACGCAACGAGAAAGACGGCGGCGACCTGGTGTACTTCCAGGGCCACATCTCTCCGGGCGTTTACGCGCGCGCCTTCCTTGAAGGCCGCCTGACCGAAGAACAGATGAACAACTTCCGTCAGGAAGTGCACGGCAACGGTCTGTCCTCTTACCCGCATCCTAAGCTGATGCCGGAATTCTGGCAGTTCCCGACCGTATCCATGGGCCTGGGCCCAATCAGCGCCATCTATCAGGCGAAGTTCCTGAAATACCTGGAACACCGCGGCCTGAAAGACACCTCTGAGCAGACCGTTTACGCCTTCCTGGGCGACGGTGAGATGGATGAGCCGGAATCCAAAGGCGCCATCACCATCGCGACTCGCGAGAAGCTGGACAACCTGGTGTTCGTCATCAACTGCAACCTGCAGCGCCTGGACGGCCCGGTCACCGGTAACGGCAAGATCATCAACGAACTGGAAGGCATCTTCTCCGGCGCAGGCTGGCAGGTGCTGAAAGTGATCTGGGGCGGCCGTTGGGATGAGCTGCTGCGCAAAGACACCAGCGGTAAACTGGTTCAACTGATGAACGAGACCCTGGACGGCGACTACCAGACCTTCAAATCCAAAGACGGCGCTTACGTGCGCGAGCACTTCTTCGGCCGTTACCCGGAAACCGCGGCGCTGGTCAAAGACATGACCGACGACGAAATCTGGGCGCTGAACCGTGGTGGTCACGATCCGAAGAAAATCTTCGCTGCACTGAAAAAAGCGCAGGACACCAAAGGCAAACCGACCGTTATCCTGGCCCACACCATCAAAGGTTACGGCATGGGTGAAACCGCGGAAGGTAAAAACATCGCTCACCAGGTGAAGAAAATGAACATGGAAGGGGTTCACCACTTCCGCGATCGTTTCAATGTGCCGGTTGCCGATGCTGACATCGAAAAACTGCCGTACATCACCTTCGAGAAAGATTCCGAAGAGTACAAATATCTGCACGAACGTCGCCAGGCGCTGAAAGGCTACGTGCCTACCCGTCTGCCGGAGTTCACCCAGAAGCTGGAAATGCCGGCGCTGGAAGATTTCAGCTCGCTGCTGGAAGAGCAGAACAAAGAGATCTCCACCACTATCGCCTTCGTGCGTGCCCTGAACGTGATGCTGAAGAACAAGTCGATCAAAGATCGCCTGGTGCCAATCATCGCCGACGAAGCGCGTACCTTCGGTATGGAAGGTCTGTTCCGTCAGATCGGTATCTACAGCCCGAACGGCCAGCAGTACACCCCGCAGGACCGTGAGCAGGTTGCTTACTACAAAGAAGACGAGAAAGGCCAAATCCTGCAGGAAGGCATCAACGAACTGGGCGCAGCCTCTTCCTGGCTGGCCGCAGCGACCTCCTACAGCACCAACGATCTGCCGATGATTCCGTTCTACATCTACTACTCGATGTTCGGTTTCCAACGCATCGGCGACCTGTGCTGGGCAGCGGGCGACCAACAGGCGCGCGGCTTCCTGATCGGCGGGACCTCGGGCCGTACTACCCTGAACGGCGAAGGTCTGCAGCACGAAGATGGCCACAGCCACATTCAGTCTCTGACTATCCCTAACTGCATCTCTTACGATCCGGCTTACGCGTACGAAGTGGCGGTGATCATGCACGACGGTCTGGTGCGCATGTATGGCGACAACCCGGAAAACGTGTACTACTACCTGACCACGCTGAACGAAAACTACCACATGCCTGCGATGCCGCAGGGTGCGGAAGAAGGTATCCGCAAGGGTATCTACAAGCTGGAAACGCTGGAAGGCAGCAAAGGCAAGGTGCAGCTGTTGGGCTCCGGCGCCATCCTGCGCCATGTGCGCGAAGCTGCGCAGATCCTGGCGAAGGACTACGGCGTGGGTTCCGACACCTACAGCGTGACCTCGTTCACCGAACTGGCGCGCGACGGCCAGGATTGCGAGCGCTGGAACATGCTGCACCCAACCGAAACGCCACGCGTGCCTTACATCGCTCAGGTGATGAGCGACGCGCCTGCGGTAGCGTCTACCGACTACATGAAACTGTTCGCCGAACAGGTTCGTACTTATGTGCCGGCCAGCGATTATCGCGTACTGGGCACCGACGGCTTCGGTCGTTCGGACAGCCGCGAAAACCTGCGTCACCACTTCGAAGTCGATGCATCTTACGTGGTGGTTGCTGCTCTGGGTGAACTGGCTAAACGCGGTGAGATCGAAGCTTCTGTGGTTGCTGATGCAATCAAGAAATTCGACATCAACCCGGAAAAAGTTAACCCGCGTCTGGCCTAAGAGGTACTGAATAATGTCTATCGAAATCAACGTACCGGACATCGGTGCAGATGAAGTCGAAATCACCGAGATCCTGGTGAAGGTCGGCGATAAAGTTGAAGCGGAACAATCGCTGATCACCGTGGAAGGCGACAAGGCTTCCATGGAAGTGCCCTCCCCGCAGGCGGGCGTGGTGAAAGAGATCAAAGTGGCGGTCGGCGATAAAACCGAAACCGGCAAACTGATCATGATCTTCGAAGCGGCAGGCGCAGCGGAAGCTGCACCGGCGGCGAAAGCGGAAGAAAAACCGGCGGCAGCAGCAGCTGCCCCGGCTGCCGCTGCCGCCAAAGACGTTGCCGTGCCGGACATCGGCGCCGACGAAGTCGAAGTGACCGAGATCCTGGTGAAAGTGGGCGATAAGGTGGAAGCCGAGCAGTCCCTGATCACTGTGGAAGGCGACAAGGCTTCCATGGAAGTCCCTGCGCCGTTCGCGGGCACCGTGAAAGAGATCAAGA
>NZ_JVEL01000534.1:0-1544 GCF_001076875.1 Serratia sp. 506_PEND | reverse complement strand
CTGCTGCTGTGGCTGGCGGCGGCGGGCTGGCTGACCGACCCGGATGCGCAGCTCGCCCTGGCGCTGATGACCGGGGCCGGGGTGCTGACCGGCCTGTTCAATGCCGGACGGCGCACCGCGCTGTCCGGGACTGGCGCCCTGGCGCTGGGGGCGGCCCTGGCCGCCGGCCTGCTGGGCCTGCTGTGGCTGGCGGTCGCCCTGGCGACCGGCTGCGGCGAATAACAACACCAACAACATCAACAACAACGAAGGAGGCGGTATGCGACAGGCGAAGGGCCCGTCACGGCGGGCGGTGTGGTGGGGGGTGCTGCTGTTCTGCGCCCTGTTCTGGGGCGGCGCCCTGATGCTGATACTGGCGCTGGTCCGGCCGGACTGACGCCGGACGCGCCCCAACAAAGAGGCGGAGGTGAACATGAGACACGTGATAGCCCGGCTGTCGTGCCGGCAGGGCGGCCCCCGGCACGGTCGCCGGGTGCCACTGGAGATGCTGGGCCTGCTCTGGCTGGTGTGCACCGGCCTGACGGTGACGGCGGACGTGGCCGCCGGTCTGCACCGCACGGCGCCGGTCTTTTTCCCGGTGCAGGGCGTGGTCTGCGACCGCGACCGCGGGTTCTGCGCCGATGCCTGGGGGCTCTCCATGGCCGAGACCGGCCGTTACCTGGGGCAGGCGGCCCTGATGCGACTGATGGACGCGCACGCCCTGGACATGCCGGTCGACCGGATGCGCTTCGTGCTCAGCAACGGCGTGGTGTGCGACAGCATGGCCCGCACCTGCTGGCGCGACGCCGGGCGCCGCACCCCGGACCCCGCGGTCACCCGCGCGCTGTACGGCATGCCGGCGCAGGAGGCGGGTGATGCACCGGCCGCCTGAGGTGCGGGCCGGGCGGCTGGCGGTGGTCGACGCCTGCCCCTACGGCCGTCGGGGGTTGGCGGCCCTGCTGCAGCGCACCCATCGGCCCGCGCCGGACGACGCGGTACTGACCGCGGCCACCCAGGCCGCCCTGCCGTCGGCAACGGCGGACACCGACTGCCTGATGGTGCGCCTGTCGCCGTCGCCGCTCACCGCGCTGCTGCAGTTGCTGTCGCTGGCCGACACCGTGCGCCGCCTGCACGTCCGCCACCTGGTGGTGCTGTCGGTGTTTGCCACCGCCGCGGTCACCGCCCTGCTGGCGGCCGGCGGCCTGTCCTGTCCCGTCACCCTGCTGCCGGCCCGCGCCGGCCTGGAGTGGCTCGATGACCGCCTGACGCGCGGGGCGACCTGCAGCCCGGTACTGCCGGCCGCCGTGCCGCTGAGCGACACCGAGCGCCGGGCCCTGTGCCACAGCCTGGCGGCCGAGACGGCCCAGACCCAGGCCCGCCGACAGGGGCTCAGCCCCAAGACGGTGTATCACGCGCGGATGCGCGCGCTGCGCAAGCTGGGCGTGCGTCACCTGCGGGCGCTGGTGAACCGCCTGGACGCCGCCCGCGAGGCGCCGCCGTCAATGACCGCCGGGGCGCCTGCCCCGGCCAGCCGGACCGGCGCGCCGCGCCCGGCCGGCCCTTCA
>NZ_JVEL01000533.1:0-51529 GCF_001076875.1 Serratia sp. 506_PEND | reverse complement strand
GTTGGCGCCATTTCGACATGTCGAAGATGGTTTGCGTCAGCGCCAGCGAGCCGCTTGTGCTATCGCTATGGGTGTCGCGGCTGTCTCGATATCCGCTGGTATAGTTGTAACCGGCGGTCAGGCCGAGCTGCGGCAGCAACGGGCTGCGCGCTTCATTGATCTTTTCGAATGCGGCGTCGCGGTCAGCTGCACTTTTGCGCAGATCCGGGTTACTTTCCCTGGCCTGTTTGTAGACCTGCAGCAGGTTCTCTGCCTGGCTCATTGCACTGAAGCCGCCCAGGCTCAGTCCGATAAGAAGGGGGAGCAGTTTCTTCATTTGCATTCCTTGTTGTGCAGCAATATTGCTATGTTAGCGCTGACGATAGACGAAATAGTTGCCGATTCTAGCAGAGTCTGAGGTACGCATCAGGTGGCTGAATGTGCCATCTCACGTAACTTTTACCTTTCAGACCGCCCATTTACCTTGGCGTACTGCCCGGGTCGACTGCAGCTGATATTATGGCTGACAATCCGGATTGTTTCCCGCTATTACCTGCGAGCGCACAAACGTGCCGCATCCGGCGGCGAAAAACAGCCTAACATAAAGCCGCGGCGGAGAGTCCCGCTGTTTCTGTCATCAAAACCGTTTATTTTATCGGCATACTCAAGCAGGAGAATTCGCGCATGAACCGTTCGCAGCCGTCGCCCGTTACTTTCGATAAAAAAGATGTAGAAATTATTGCACGCGAGACGCTGTACCGTGGTTTTTTTTCACTCAATTTATACCGGTTTCGCCACCGGTTGTTCAATGGTGAAATGAGCCCTGAAATCACGCGTGAAATTTTCGAACGCGGCCATGCGGCGGTGCTGCTGCCCTACGATCCGGTGCGCGACGAGGTTGTGCTGATTGAACAACTGCGCATCGCCGCGGTCGATACCAGTAATTCGCCCTGGCTGCTGGAAATGGTGGCGGGTATGATCGAAACCGGTGAAAGCGTCGAGGACGTATGCCGCCGCGAAGCGCAGGAAGAGGCCGGCGTGGTGGTCGGGCGCTGCAAACCGGTGCTGAGCTACCTGGCCAGCCCCGGCGGCACCAGCGAACGTTTGTCGATCATGGTCGGCGAAGTGGACGCCGGCACCGCCGAGGGCATCCACGGCCTGGCGGAAGAACATGAAGATATCCGCGTCCATGTGGTCAGCCGCGAACAGGCTTACCGCTGGGTTGAGGAAGGCGCGATCGATAACGCCGCATCAGTGATTGCATTGCAATGGCTGGCGTTGCACCATGAATCGTTGAGAAAAGAGTGGGCCAACTAATGAAACAGCGCTATACCCCTGATTTCCCCGAAATGATGAGATTGTGCGAAACCAACTTCGCGCAATTGCGCCGCTTGCTGCCGCGCAACGACGAAGCGGGCGAAACGGTGACTTATCAGGTGAACGGCGCCGGCTATCGTTTGACCATCGTTGAGTCCACGCGTTACACGTCGCTGGTGGAGATCGAGCAGATCTTTCCGGCGGTCAGCTACTGGAGCCTGCCCGCGATGACGGTGCGGTTGTACCATGACGCCATGGTTGCGGAAGTGTGTTCCAGTCAGCAGATCTACCGCTTTAAAGCGCGTTATGATTATCCTAATAAAAAGTTGCATCAACGCGACGAAAAGCATCAAATTAACCAGTTTCTTGCTGATTGGCTGCGCTACTGTTTGGCGCATGGAGCGATGGCGGTTCCGGTTTGTTAGACAGACTGAAATAACAAAGGACACCATTTGGAAAGCCTGTTTAAACTGCCCGTGGCGAGTGGGGCCGCGGTCAGGATTCTACAAATAACAGATACCCACCTTTTTGCCGGCGAACACGAGACGTTGCTCGGCATCAATACCTATCGCAGCTATCACGCGGTGCTGGACGCCATCCAGGCGCAGTGCCGCGACGTCGATTTGATCGTCGCCACGGGAGATTTGGCGCAGGATCATTCGCAAGAGGCGTACCGCCACTTCGCCGCCGGCATCGCGCAACTGCCGGCCCCCTGCGTGTGGCTGCCGGGCAACCACGATTTTCAACCGGCGATGGTCGACGCGTTGGCCGCCGCGGGCATTGCGCCTTCCAAACAGGTGCTGTTGGGTGATAACTGGCAAGTGCTGATGCTGGACAGCCAGGTGTTCGGCGTGCCGCACGGCGAATTGAGCGAATACCAGCTGGAGTGGATGGAGCGTTGCCTGCAGGCTCACCCCGAGCGCTATACGCTGCTGCTGCTGCACCATCATCCGCTGCCTTCCGGTTGCACCTGGCTCGATCAGCACAGCCTGCGCAACCCGCATATGCTGGGCGCAATCCTGCTGCGTTATCCGAAAGTGAATACCGTGGTGTGCGGGCACATTCACCAAGATCTGGATTTGGAATGGCAGGGTCGGCGCCTGTTGGCGACGCCGTCTACCTGCGTGCAATTCAAGCCGCACTGCACGAACTTCACCATCGACGACGTTTCCCCCGGCTGGCGCTACCTCGATCTGCTGCCGGACGGTCGCGTCGAGACGCAGGTGTTCCGCCTGGAAAACGACGATTTCCGCCCCGATATGGACTCGGATGGATACTGATGCCTTCGACACTGCTCTACCTGCACGGCTTCAACAGCTCGCCGCAGTCGGCCAAGGCGGTGGCCTTCAAGGCCTGGCTGGCCGAACACCATCCCGATATCGAGATGCTGGTGCCGCAGCTGCCGGCCTTTCCGGCGGAGGCCGCCGAGATGCTGGAAAATCTGGTGCTGGAACGCGCCGGGCAAACGCTCGGGCTGGTCGGCTCGTCGCTGGGCGGCTATTACGCCACCTGGCTGTCGCAGTGTTTTTCCCTGCCGGCGGTGGTGGTCAACCCGGCGGTCAAGCCGTTTGAGCTGCTGGTCGACTATCTCGGCGCCAACGAGAACCCCTACACCGGCCAGCAATATGTGTTAGAGTCTCGGCACGTTTACGATCTGAAAGTGATGCAGATCGATCCTTTGGAGTCGCCGGATTTAATCTGGCTGCTGCAGCAAACGGGCGATGAAATTCTCGATTACGGCCAGGCAGTGGCGTATTACACCGCGTGTCGGCAAACGGTGGAGTCGGGTGGAAACCACGCCTTCGTCGGTTTCGAGCACTACTTCCCCCAGATTGTGGATTTTTTAGGGCTAAACGCGGTCTGACGGACCGTTCCGGCACCTCCCTTTAACCACGAAAAAATAATCAACGATGACTCAATCCAGCTATAACGCTGATGCCATTGAAGTACTCAGCGGTCTAGAACCAGTGCGCCGTCGTCCCGGCATGTATACCGACACGACGCGCCCAAACCACCTCGGCCAAGAGGTGATCGATAACAGCGTCGACGAAGCGTTGGCCGGTCACGCCAAGCGCATCGACGTGATCCTGCACGCCGATCAGTCGCTGGAAGTGATCGACGACGGCCGCGGCATGCCGGTGGACATCCACCCGGAAGAGGGCGTGCCGGCGGTTGAGTTGATCCTGTGCCGGCTGCACGCCGGCGGTAAATTCTCGAATAAAAACTACCAGTTCTCCGGCGGCCTGCACGGCGTTGGCATCTCGGTGGTCAACGCCCTGTCGAAGCGGGTGGAAGTCAACGTGCGCCGCGACGGCAACGTCTACGGCATCGCCTTCGAAAACGGCGACAAAGTGCAGGATCTGACGGTGACCGGCACCTGCGGCAAACGCAACACCGGCACCAGCGTGCACTTCTGGCCCGACGAACAGTTCTTCGACAGCCCGCGTTTCTCGGTATCGCGCCTGACTCACCTGCTGAAAGCCAAAGCGGTGCTGTGCCCCGGCGTCGAGATCTATTTCATCGACAAGGTGAACAACACCGAGCAGCGCTGGTGCTACCAGGACGGCCTGACCGACTACCTGATGGAAGCGGTTAACGGCCTGATAACCCTGCCGGAAGCGCCGTTCGTCGGCAATTTCGCCGGTGACACCGAAGCGGTGGACTGGGCGCTGCTGTGGCTGCCGGAAGGCGGCGAGCTGCTGACCGAAAGCTACGTCAACCTGATCCCGACCATGCAGGGCGGCACTCACGTCAACGGCCTGCGTCAGGGGCTGCTGGACGCGATGCGCGAGTTCTGCGAATTCCGCAATATTCTGCCGCGCGGCGTGAAGCTGTCGGCGGAGGATATCTGGGATCGTTGCGCCTACGTGCTGTCGGTGAAGATGCAGGATCCGCAGTTTGCCGGGCAGACCAAAGAGCGTCTCTCCTCGCGTCAGTGCGCGGCCTTCGTTTCCGGCGTGGTGAAAGACGCCTTCAGCCTGTGGCTGAACCAGAACGTTCAGGCGGCGGAACAGCTGGCCGAGCTGGCGATCTCCAGCGCCCAGCGCCGCCTGCGCGCGGCCAAGAAAGTGGTGCGCAAGAAGCTCACCAGCGGGCCGGCGCTGCCGGGCAAGCTGGCGGACTGCACCTCGCAGGATCTGGCCATGACCGAACTGTTCCTGGTGGAAGGGGACTCGGCGGGCGGATCGGCCAAGCAGGCGCGCGATCGCGAGTATCAGGCGATCATGCCGCTGAAGGGCAAAATCCTGAATACCTGGGAAGTGTCCTCGGACGAAGTGCTGGCCTCGCAGGAAGTGCACGACATTTCCGTGGCGATCGGCATCGATCCGGACAGCGAAGATCTCAGCCAATTGCGCTACGGCAAAATCTGCATCCTGGCGGATGCGGACTCCGATGGCTTGCATATCGCCACGCTGCTGTGCGCGCTGTTCGTGCGCCACTTCCGTTCGCTGGTGAAAGGCGGCCACGTCTATGTCGCCATGCCGCCGCTGTACCGCATCGATCTCGGTAAAGAAGTGTTCTACGCGCTGGATGAAGAAGAGAAAGCCGGCGTGCTGGAACAGCTGAAGCGCAAAAAGGGCAAGCCGAACGTGCAGCGCTTTAAAGGGCTGGGCGAGATGAACCCGCTGCAGCTGCGCGAAACCACCCTCGATCCGAACACCCGCCGTCTGGTGCAACTGACGGTGGCGGAGGATGACGTCGATCAGACGCTGGCGGTGATGGACATGCTGTTGGCCAAGAAGCGTTCGGAAGATCGCCGCAACTGGCTGCAAGACAAGGGCGACATGGCCGAATTGGCGGTCTGAGCCTGACCCTGGCCCGGTGAAACGCCGGGCCGGCTTTCCCGCAGGGCGTTCATGCGGCGCCCGATAACCTGGGCCGGAATGCATGAAGATCACGCTCGAAGAATTGCTGGCGTTCACCTCGGTGGTCGACAGCGGTTCCATCACCGCCGCCGCCGATCAGCTCGGCCAGACAACATCCGGCATCAGCCGCGCGCTCAGCCGCCTGGAGAATAAGCTCGATACCACCCTGATGCGCCGCACGACGCGTCGTTTGGAGCTGACCGAAGAGGGGCTGAGCTTCCTGAACCATGCGCGTACGATCATCAGCTCGGTGGAAAATGCCGAAGAGCAAATGGCGGTGCGCCGGCAAATGCCCGCCGGGCGGCTGCGGATCAATGCGGCCGCACCTTTTATGGAGCACGTCATCGTGCCGCTGGTGGCGGGGTTCAGAGAACGTTATCCGCAAATTTCGCTCGAGCTGAACACCGACAACCTGATTATCGATCTGCTGGAAAAACGCACGGATATCGCCATTCGCATCGGTGCGTTGCGTGATTCGACCATTCATGCGCGCGCGCTGGGAGCCAGCAGGCTGCGCATCCTCGCCAGCCCGGCTTATCTGCAGCAGCACGGCACGCCGCAGAGCGTGGAGGAGTTGCATCGGCATTGTCTGCTCGGTTTTACCCAGCCGGAGTCGCTTAACCAGTGGCCGTTGCGCTATCGCCAGGCGCCGCATTTCACCATCACGCCGACGATCTCTGCGTCCAGCGGGGAAACGCTGCGGCAATTGGCGCTGCAGGGCGAGGGGATCGTACAGCTGGCAGACTTTATGACCCGCCGCGATCGGGAAGCCGGCAAGTTGGTGACGTTGCTGGAGCAGGAGACGCTGGACGTGCGCCAGCCGATCAATGCGGTGTATTACCGCAATACGCAATTGGCGGCGCGCATCACCTGTTTTCTTGACTACGTCAGCGCGCACATCGACGCGCAGACGTTATAAGGCGGAGCTTACAGGGCGTTTTCCAGGATGTAGATCTCGGTGTCCAGCACGCTGTCCTTGATGGTCTCGCGGTGTTTGAGCATGTGCTCAATGGCCAGGTGTTTTTCCAGATGCGCCATGCTTTCCCATTTCTCCAGCATGAACACCGAATCCGGCGACCGTTTCTGCCAGGGTGCCTGGGTATTGCTGTCGACCATCGGCGTATATTCGCCGCAGCCGTCTTCCGCCAGCACCAGCGGCACCAGTTTTTCAATGGCTTGCAGTACGGTGGCGCGGTGGCCGGGTTTCACTTTGATTTCTGCGATTACGGTGATCATGTCTGCCTCGTTGATGAGAATGTTCTGCGTCAGTTAAGCAAAAATTTTCGCCAAATGCTCGCGATAACGTGCGATGTCCGCTTCGATATCCGGTTGTTTTATCACGTTATTGCAGATAAAGGTCGGCAGCGCTTCCATTCCCAGGAACTGGTTGGCCTTGTGGAAGTGCAGGTAAACGCCGTCGACGCCGATACCGTGGAAGAACTGATCGGGATCGGTGAAGGCCTCCATCGGGGCGTTCCAGGTCAGGCTCAGCAGGTATTTTTTGCCCTGGATCAGGCCGCCGGAGCCATATTTTTTGCTTTCGTCAGAACGAGAGCGACCGTCGTTGGCATACAGGCTGCCGTGACCGGCGGTGAACACTTCATCGATGTATTTTTTCAGGATCCAAGGTTCGCCCATCCACCAGCCTGGCATCTGATAGATGACCGCGTCGGCCCACAGGTATTTCTGTACTTCGGCTTCGATGTCATAGCCGTCGTCGACCACGGTGACCTGCACATCGTGCTGCAGATCGCGCAGGAAGCCTTCCGCCACGTCGCTCAGGGTTTGGTTGAGTTCGCCGTTGGAATGGCCGAATTGTTTTTTAGCGTTGATAATCAGGATATTGCTCATCTTTCGCGGCTCCCGTCAGAGTTAAGATATGGCATGCTTCCCGCTGAAAAGGCGGAAACCATCTCGCTGGTGACGAGTGTAATCGTGAGTCAGGCAAGTAAAAATGCGATCCAGCGCACAACAGTGTTGACTGCCAGTCAATAAACGGGCCGCCAGACAGCGAAATTTTGCATAAACCGCATCGCGCAACCGGCCGCCGGCGGCGATCCTTGCGCCAACTGTGACAGCTACCCCGCAGATGGGTTACTATCGCGGGCAGAATCGACAAGCGATGCCTTTTGTCGTCCAAGGGATTGCCAAGCCACGGTCTGAGGATAATTGAGTAATGAGTGATCTGACTCATGACGGTGTAGAGCGTTTACCGCTGCACACATTCACTGAAAACGCCTATCTGAACTATTCCATGTACGTCATCATGGATCGGGCGTTGCCGTACATTGGCGACGGTTTGAAGCCGGTACAACGCCGCATCATCTACGCCATGTCTGAACTGGGGCTGACCAACAGCGCCAAATTCAAGAAATCCGCCCGCACCGTGGGCGACGTGCTGGGTAAATACCACCCGCACGGCGACAGTGCGTGTTATGAAGCCATGGTGCTGATGGCGCAGCCGTTCTCGTATCGCTATCCGCTGGTGGACGGCCAGGGGAACTGGGGGGCGCCGGACGATCCCAAGTCGTTCGCGGCGATGCGTTATACCGAATCGCGCCTGTCCAAATACGCCGAGGTCTTGCTGGCCGAACTGGGCCAGGGCACGGTCGACTGGATCCCGAACTTTGACGGCACGCTGCAAGAGCCGAAGATGCTGCCGGCGCGCCTGCCGAACATCCTGCTGAACGGCACCACCGGCATCGCGGTCGGCATGGCGACCGACATTCCGCCTCACAACGTGCGCGAAGTCGCCGCTGC
Source organism: Serratia sp. 506_PEND (assembly GCF_001076875.1). Lineage (NCBI taxonomy): Bacteria > Pseudomonadati > Pseudomonadota > Gammaproteobacteria > Enterobacterales > Yersiniaceae > Serratia > Serratia sp. 506_PEND. The sequence goes on along the minus strand of NZ_JVEL01000533.1, from coordinate 43,607 downwards.
GGCGGTGGCGCTGCTCGACAAGCCGGGCGCCTCGCTCGATGACCTGCTCGAGTTCGTGCAGGGGCCGGACTTCCCGACCGAAGCCGAGATCATTACCCCGCGCGATGAAATTCGCAAAATTTACCAGAGCGGCCGCGGCTCGGTGCGCATGCGCGCCGTGTGGAAGAAAGAGGACGGCAGCGCGGTGATCACCGCCTTGCCGCATCAGGTCTCCGGCGCCAAGGTGCTGGAGCAGATCGCCAGCCAGATGCGCGCCAAGAAGCTGCCGATGGTCGAGGATCTGCGCGATGAATCCGATCACGAGAACCCGACGCGTCTGGTGATCGTGCCGCGTTCCAACCGCATCGATCTGGAGCAGGTGATGAATCACCTGTTCGCCACCACCGATCTGGAGCGCAGCTACCGCATCAACATGAACATGATCGGTCTGGACAACCGCCCGCAGGTCAAAGGGCTGGTGGAGATCCTCACCGAATGGCTGGCCTATCGTCGCGATACGGTGCGTCGCCGCCTGAACTACCGCCTCGAGAAGGTGCTCAAGCGCCTGCATATCCTCGAAGGTTTGCTGGTGGCGTTCCTCAACATCGACGAGGTGATCCACATCATCCGCAGCGAGGATGAGCCGAAGCCGGTGCTGATGCAGCGTTTCGGCATCTCCGATACCCAGGCGGAAGCGATCCTCGAGCTGAAACTGCGTCACCTGGCCAAGCTGGAAGAGGTCAAGATCCGCGGCGAGCAGGACGAACTGGCGAAAGAGCGCGATCAGCTGCAGGCGCTGCTGGCGTCCGAGCGCAAGTTGAATACGCTGATTAAGAAAGAGATCCAGGCCGACGCGCAAACCTACGGCGACGATCGCCGTTCGCCGCTGACCGAGCGCGCGGAAGCCAAGGCGATGAGCGAGCACGACTTCGTGCCGTCCGAGCCGGTGACCATCGTGCTGTCGGAAATGGGCTGGGTGCGCAGCGCCAAGGGCCATGACATCGATCCGGCAGGATTGAGCTACAAGGCCGGCGACAGCTTCCGCGGCGCGGCGCGCGGCAAGAGCAACCAGCCGGTGGTGTTCATCGATTCTACCGGGCGCAGCTATGCGCTCGATCCGATGACGCTGCCTTCGGCGCGCGGGCAGGGCGAACCGTTGACCGGCAAGCTGACGCCGCCGCCGGGCGCCACCATTGAGCAGGTGCTGATGGCGGCCGACGATCAAAAACTGCTGATGGCGTCCGACGCCGGTTACGGTTTCGTTTGCACCTTTAACGATCTGGTGGCGCGCAACCGCGCCGGCAAGGTGATGATCACGCTGCCGGACAACGCCAGAGCGCTGCCGCCGATGGAAATTCACGGCGCAGACGATATGCTGCTGTCGATCACCGCCGCCGGGCGCATGTTGATGTTCCCGGTCGCCGATCTGCCGCAACTGTCGAAGGGCAAGGGCAACAAGATCGTCTCCATTCCGGCGGCGCAGGCCGCAGCCGGTGAAGACAAGCTGGCCTGGCTGTTCGTGCTGCCGCCGCAGGCGTCCGTCACGTTGTATGTCGGCAAACGCAAGCTGACGCTGCGTCCGGAGGATCTTCAGAAGTTCCGCGCGGAGCGCGGCCGCAAGGGCACCCAGCTGCCGCGTGGCCTGCAGCGCATCGATCGCGTCGAAGTGGATGCGCCGGTGCGGGCGTCGGGCGGCGACAGCGAAGAGTAAGCGTTGGCGCCGGCGTTAAAGGGCGGTCGCAGCATGCTGTGGCCGCCTTATTTATTTTTGCTGGCGTTTATTTTCCAAATAGTTAACATTTCTGCGCATAAAATTATTGTGCGTACTGCCGCCTGGCAGGAAAATAGCGAGAAATGCAGGCAACATCGGCGTGCTTACCGCCTGGCCGGCAAATAATGAGTAAAGGAATCTGCGCAGCGAAGTAAACTGCGTTGGCAGTGTGCTAATGAGGTTGTTATGTTATTGATTTTGCGTGCCGTTCTCGCCACTCTTTTCTGTATTCTGGTGTGTATTTTCGGTTCTGTTTATTGCTTGTTCAGCCCGCGCAACCCTCGCCACGTGGCGACCTTCGGCCATCTTTTCGGCCGCCTGTCGACGCTGTTCGGCATCAAGGTTGAAACCCGCGTGCCGGCCGATGCGGCCAACAATGGCAACTGCATCTATATCGCCAACCACCAAAATAACTACGACATGGTGACGGCCTCCAATATCGTGCAGCCGCGCACCGTGACCGTCGGTAAAAAAAGTCTGGTGTGGATCCCGTTTTTCGGCCCGCTGTATTGGCTGACCGGTAATCTGCTGATAGATCGTGATAATCGCGCCAAGGCGCACGGCACCATCGCCCAGGTGGCGGAGCAGTTCAAAAAGAAAGACATTTCGATCTGGATGTTCCCGGAAGGGACCCGCAGCCGCGGTCGCGGGCTGATGCCGTTTAAAACCGGCGCGTTCCACGCGGCCATCGCCGCCGGCGTGCCGATTGTGCCGATCTGTGTATCAACCACCAGCGGTAATATAAATCTTAATCGCTGGAATAACGGTCATGTGATCGTCGAGATGTTGGCACCGGTGGATACCAGTAAATACGGCAAAGAAAACGTGCGTGAGTTGGCGGCCCATTGCCGTGAACTGATGGAGGCGAAAATCACCGAATTGGACGCCGAAGTCGCCCAGCGCAACGCCGCCAAAAAATAAGAGTCTACCGGCTTCAAAGAATAGGGTTTTAATTGGCGTTCAGCGCCGTTAACGCCTGAACGCCTGCTAATCTTGATTGGCGGGCGTTTGGGTTTTGCACACGGTTTAGTTATTGCTTTTCATGGAGAAAATATGTCACTCAGTCGACGTCAGTTTTTACAGGCATCGGGCCTGGCGCTGTGCGCGGGCGCCGTGCCGCTGAGGGCTGAGGCGAGCGGAACGCAGACCCCGTTACCCATTCCCCCGTTGCTGGAGTCTCGCCGCGGTCAGCCGCTGTTCCTGACCTTGCAGCGCGCCCATTGGGCGTTTATGGATAACCGCAAAGCGGCGGTGTGGGGCATCAATGGCATGTACCTGGGGCCGACGGTGCGGGTTTACAGCGGTGACGACGTCAAACTGATCTACAGCAACCGCCTGCAGGAGCCGGTAGCGATGACCGTCAGCGGTCTGCAGGTGCCAGGCACGCTGATGGGCGGCGCGCCGCGCATGATGTCGCCTAACGTCGACTGGTCGCCGGTGCTGCCCATTCGTCAGGCGGCGGCCACCTGCTGGTACCATGCCAACACGCCGAACCGTATGGCGCCGCACGTTTACAACGGGCTGGCCGGGCTGTGGCTGGTGGAAGATGCCGTCAGCAAAGCGCTGCCGCTGCCCAACCACTACGGCGTCGACGATTTCCCGCTGATCATTCAGGACAAACGCTTCGATAACTTCGGCACACCGCAATACGATGCACCGTCGCAGGGCGGTTTCGTCGGCGATACGCTGTTGGTCAACGGCGTGCAAAACCCGTATGTTGACGTGTCGCGCGGCTGGGTGCGTCTGCGCCTGCTTAACGCCTCCAACGCGCGCCGCTATACCCTGCAGCTCAGCGACGGGCGGCCGTTCAACGTGATTGCCAGCGATCAGGGCTTCCTGCCTGCGCCGGTCGCGGTGCAGCAGCTGTCGTTGGCGCCTGGCGAACGCCGGGAAGTGCTGATCGACATGTCGAAGGGCGAAGAGGTGACCATCACCGCCGGTGAAGCGGCGGGCATCATGGATCGCCTGCGCGGCCTGTTCGAGCCGTCGAGCATTCTGGTGTCCACCCAGGTGCTGACGCTGCGCCCGACCGGCCTGCTGCCGCTGGTGACCGACAACCTGCCGATGCGCCTGCTGGCGGATCAGTTGTTGGACGGCAGCGCCAGCCGCACCCGCGATTTCCGCCTGGGCGACGGCGGCGTCGGCATCAACGGCGCGATTTGGGACATGAACCGCATCGACGTACAGGCGCAGCAAGGCACCTGGGAACGTTGGAACATTCATGCGGATACGCCGCAGGCGTTCCATATTCAGGGCGTGCAGTTCCTGATCAAACGCGTCAACGGCGCGCAGCCGATGGCGGAAGATCGCGGCTGGAAGGACACCGTCTGGGTCGATGGCGACGTCGAGCTGCTGGTGTATTTCAACCAACCTACCTCCGAACACTTCCCGTTCCTGTATTACAGCCAGACGCTGGAGATGGCCGATCGCGGCACCGCCGGCCAGCTGATGGTGCAGCCGACGATGTAATCTGCGCTGCGGGCCGCTTACGGCGCCCGCAGCATTTCCAGGAAGGACTGCACCACCGGCGTGACGCTGTCGGCGCGATACACCGCGTACAGATCCGCCGGCGGTGCCTGTTGCAGCGAGCAAAAGCGTACGCCGGGCCACGGGATGCGGCCGTAGCTGTCCGGCAGCAGCGTGATGCCGCAGCCTTCCGCCACCAGCGCCAGCAGGGTCTGCGGTTCGTTGACCTGATAAGCGACGTCCGGCAAAAATCCCTGCCGCAGACACAGATTGTGCAGATACAGCCCCAGGCTGGCCTCATGCGGCGGCAGCACGATGAAACTGTCGTTCTGCAGCGCCGCCAGCGGGATATTTTCCTGCTGCGCCAGCGGATGATCGAGCGGCAACACCACGGCGATGCTCTCGCTTGCCAACCGTTGGCAGGTTAACCCCGGCAGCGTCTGCTGCTGCGCCTCTCGCCAGACCCCGATGTCGATATGCCGCTTTTGCAGCGCGGCGATTTGCTGGCTGGGCGTCAGCTCGTTCAACGACCAGGTGACGCCGGCGCTCCGCTCGCTGAATCGCCGCAGCGCCGCGATCAGGCCGCCCCAGGCCGAGGTGCCGACCATGCCGACCACCATGTGGCCGCCTTCGCCACGCCCCATCTGTTGCACCTGATGCAATGCGCTGTCGGCCTGATCCAGCAGCCGCTCGACGTTGCGCAGCAGCGTGCGGCCGGCCGGCGTCAGCGTCATGGAGCGGGTGGTGCGTTTGAACAGCACCACCCCGAGCTGACTCTCCAGCTCCTTGATGTGCTTGCTGAGCGGCGGCTGTGACATATTCAGCCGCCGCGCCGCCTGGGTGAAGTTCATCTCTTCCGCCACCACGCGGAAATAGTGCAGCAGGCGGAAGTTAATCCGGCCGGGATCGGGCAGGGCTTGGGGCGGGTTCATCCGGGGTATCGCCTCCTTGTGACGCAGCTCAACTTATAGGTAAATGGAATAAATCGGCCGCCAAGAATGTATTGGTCTCGGCCGCGCCTCGCTCTCTACTATGGGGCTTATTATCCCCCGCTGAAAGAGAGAATACGATGTTTAATCAAGAAGATGCTTTTACCTGCGCCGATGTCGTCCGCGCACGCCTGCCGGGTTTCCAGCCGAAAGCGGCCTTGATTCTCGGCTCCGGGCTTGGCGCCCTGGCGGAGGTGATGACCGAAACCGTCACCCTCGATTACGCGGAGCTGCCGGGCTTTCCGGTGAGCGGCGTCGCCGGCCACGCCGGGCAGCTGGTCGCCGGCAAGCTGGAGGGCGTGCCGGTATTGTGCATGAAAGGGCGCGGTCATTTCTATGAAGGGCGTGGCATGCAGGTGATGACCACCGCGGTGCGCACCTTCAAACTGCTGGGCTGCGAATTCCTGCTGGCGACCAACGCCGCCGGTTCGCTGCGCCGTTCGGTGGCGCCGGGCAGCCTGGTGGCCATTACCGATCACATTAACTTCATGCCGGAATCGCCGCTGGTCGGCGCCAACGACGAGCGCTTCGGGCCGCGCTTCTTCAGCCTGGCGAACGCCTATGATCGCGATCTGCGCGCCGGGCTGGCGGCGGTGGCCGAAAGCGCGGGCATCCCGCTGGCGGAAGGGGTATTCGCCGCCTACACCGGGCCGAATTTCGAAACGCCGGCGGAGATCCGCATGATGCAGACCCTGGGCTGCGACGTGGTGGGCATGTCGATCGTGCCGGAAGTCCTGGCGGCGCGCCACTGCGGTCTCAAGGTGCTGGTGGTGTCCGCGATGACCAACTACGCCGAAGGGCTGTCGGATACGCCTCTTTCTCACGAACAAACGCTCAGCTGCGCGGCGCTGGCGGCGGACGATTTCATGCGCCTGATCCGCGAGCTGTTCAAAACGCTGTAACACCGCAAGCAAACCGGCGGCGGGCTGCAGGGGGCCCGCGGCACCAATCATCGTTGAAAGCATAATAACAAGGTGATGGCGATGGCGATAAAAACACGATTAAAAGTCATGATTTTCCTGCAGTTCTTTATCTGGGGCGCCTGGCTGGTGACGCTGGGCTCCTACATGATCAATACGCTGCATTTCAGCGGCATGCAGGTGGGGATGGTCTACAGCGCCAAAGGCATCGCCGCGCTGATCATGCCGGGGCTGGCGGGCATCATCGCCGATCGGTGGATGAAGGCCAACTATCTGTATGCGCTGTGCCACCTGCTCGGGGCGCTGGCGCTGTACTGCGCGGCGCAGGTCGAGCAACCGATGCTGATGTTCTGGGTGATGCTGTTCAATGCCATGGTCTATATGCCGACCATCGCGCTCTCCAACGCCATTTCCTATTTTTGCCTGGAGAAGCACGGCTTTGACACGGTGAGGGATTTTCCGCCGGTGCGGGTGTACGGCACCGTGGGGTTCATTCTGGCGATGTGGTTGGTCGGCTTCAGCCGCATCGAGCTCAGCAATCTGCAGCTGTATCTGGCTTCTGCGGCGTCGCTGCTGCTGTCCGCCTATTCGCTGACGCTGCCGCGTTGCCCGACCAACCGCGCGGCCGAGTCGAAAAGCTGGGTGAGCGTGCTGGGGTTGGATGCGCTGGTGTTGTTCCGCCAGAGGCGCATGGCGCTGTTTTTCCTGTTCGCCATGTTGCTTGGTGCGGCGCTGCAGATAACCAATACCTTCGGCAACCCGTTCCTGCACGATCTGTCGCTCAATCCGCTGTATCAGGACAGCCTCAGCGTCCGGTATCCGGCGGTGCTGCTGTCGCTGTCGCAGATCTCCGAAGTGTTCTTTATCCTCACCATTCCCTTCTTCCTGCGCCGTTACGGCATCAAGCAGGTGATGCTGATCAGCATGGCGGCCTGGACGCTGCGCTTTCTGTTCCTGGCTTACGGCACGCCGGTCGGCTTTGGTTTCGTGCTGCTGTTGCTGTCGATGATTGTCTACGGCTGCGCCTTCGACTTCTTCAATATCTCCGGCGCCATCTTCGTCGAGAAAGAGGCCGATCACCGCATCCGCGCCAGCGCGCAGGGGCTGTTCATGACCATGGTCAACGGTTTGGGCGCCTATCTGGGGGCGCTCGCCAGCGGCGAGGTGGTGGACTTCTTCAGCCATGACGGCGTGAAAGACTGGCAGAGCATCTGGCTGGTGTTTGCGCTATATACGCTGGTGCTGGGGATCGTGTTCGCGTTGAGCTTCAACTACCGCCACCTGCCGCAGGAGAGCGCGGTGGCGGCGCAGTAAGGCAGGGGGCGCAGCTGGCTGCGCCCTGAAACGTCAGGCCTGCGGGAAGCGCTGCTGCAGGTGCTGCCAGTCCGGCGGATTGGCGGCGCCGAGGCTGGCCACCACGCAAGCGGCGACCCGGTTGGCCAGATCGACGGCCCGCGGCAGTGGCCAGCCGGCAGACAGGCCCGCCAGCAAACCGGCGCAGTGGGCATCGCCCGCGCCGATGGTGTCAACGACCTCTACCGGATAGGCCGGAACGTGCAGCGGCGGCGTGCGGCCGTCGCAGATCCACGCGCCGTCGCGATCCAGGCGACAGATCAGCGTCAGATTACGGGCGGCGGCATAGCGCTGTGCGGCCTCCACGGCGTCGCCGACGCCGCACAGCGTGGCCACTTCGTCGCGGTTGAGCGTCAGCAGAGTGTGGCTGTCGCTGAGCATGGCGAAGAAATCTTCGCTGAGCTGGGCGATGCGCGGGCCGGGATCGATCAGGCGCGGTTGGTCGAACGGCATGCGCGTCAGCCACTCGCGCAGCGCTTCGCCGTTTTCGCCCGCCAGCTCGTAGCCGCTGGCGTAGATCAGAGTGTGTTCCGTCAGCGGCAGGGTCGCCAGCTGCGCTTTATTCCATTGGCTTTCGCAACCGGACACCGTGATAAAGGTGCGTTCGCCGTCGGGCTCCACCAGCGCCAGGCACCAGCCGTTGTCCATCTGGCCGTGGCGCAACAGCACCTCCAGCCCCAGTTCGCCCATGGCGGCTTCGATCGCCGCGCCCCACTCGCCGTTGCCGACCGGCATGCCGTTGATCACCGGCGCTTCAAGGCGCGTCAGCGCGCGCGCCACGTTGAACGCGCAACCGCCGATTTGCCGCGCCTGCGGCAGGGCTTCGATATCTTCACCGCGGGTCGGCAGGCGCGGCAGCGTCATCACCAGATCGCCGACCGCGCCCCCAATCACCAGGACAGGTGTTACAGCTTCCCACTCATTCATTGATGTTCTCTGCGTTGGGTCAGGTACAGACCGTAAGCGATCAGACTCACCGCAAACGACACAAACAGCCCCAGGCTGGAGTCGGCGAACAAGCCTTTGGCCAGCGGGCCGTCGATAAAACCGGTTTTGGTGACCAGCAGGCCGCACAGGGCGCCGAGGAACCAGCAAAACAGCGGGGCTTTGCGCACGCCGCGGTTCTGGCCATGCAGGCCGTACAAAGCGTTGCCATCATACCCGTGGCGGCGGCGCAGGCACAGGTAATCGAGCAGGAAAATCGCCTCCCAGGCCGCCAGAAACACCCCGCAGAATACCAGGAAGGAGATGAACGGCCCCATGAAATCGCCGGAGATGAACAGCACATACAGGGCGATGCCCAGCACCACCACGGCGTCGATCGATACCGCCAGCCATTGTTTGACCTGCACGCCGATGGTCAGCAGGTTAAGGCTGGCGGAATACAGGCTGAGCACCGCGATGGTGACGATGCCGGCGGTGGCGGCCAGCAGATAAGGGATGGCCATCCAGGCGGGCAGCACCGAGCCTATCAGCGCGATGGGGTTGGCGGCGCTGGCCAGATCGGGGAGCTGCACGGAAAGCAGAATACCGGCCAGCATCAGCAGCATCAGCGGCAAACAGGCACCGCCCATCACCGCGGCGAAAATGCCTTTGCTCGACGAGCTCGGGCTTTGATAGCGGCTGTAATCGGCGCCGGCGATTGCCCAACTGATGCCGGTGCCGGCGGCGATCACCGATACCGCCGGCAGGAAACCGGTCAACCAACTGCCGGAAGGCAGCGCCAGCACCTGGCTCCACTCGGTGTTGAACAGGATATAGAGCACCACGATCAGCGTCATGGTGCCGAAGATGCGGCTGAACCAGCTCTGCATCCAGACTACGGTATTTTGCCCCAGCAGGCTGACGACGACAGTGAGTCCGCCGAACAGCAGCAGGCTGAGCGCGGTCAGCAGGTGGCTGGTTCCCAGTCCGAAGGCCTCGAACAGCGCCGCCAGCGTCAGGGTGCCGGTGATCACGTTGACCGCTTCCCAGCCCATCAGGTTGATCCAACTGAACAGGGTGGGCGCCACGTTGCCCTTCAGCCCGAAAATCACCCGCGAGAGCGTCAGCGTAGAGGTGCGCCCGCGCTTGCCGGCGAAGCTGGTGAGGCCGACCAGCACGAAGCTGGCGACGCCGACCAGCGCGGCGAGTACCGATTGCAGAAAGGATAAGCCGAAGCCGACGATGATGGCGCCGTACACCACGCCGAGAATACCGATATTGGCCGCCGACCAGATCCAAAACAGCTCGATGGGCTTACCGGTCTGTTCCGCGTCCGGCACCCGGTCGATACCGGTGCTTTCTACCTTCCATGCTTCATTGCGATTGATATCGGTCATAGCAAATGATCCCTGTTGCGCAGGGCCGCGAGGGCCGCCGCAGTTGACTGAAAATCGATTCCGTTGGCGCGGTTGAGGCCGGCTATCCCGCTGTCGGTGAAGACGCCGATTCCGCGCAGTGTGTAGCGGCTGATGCCGCCGGGTCTGTCAAAATGAGGGCGGTATCCGCCTTATCGGGTGAGGCACGTCGGCCACACGGCGCCAATGAGTGTAGTCAAAGAGTGGGGCTGCAGCGGGGATTGGCGAAGCGGGAACCTTTCTATTTGCCGACATCGATCCGCTTCGCCCTCCGCGATGGGATCCTGTGATGCGGCGATGAGCCGTGAGCAGGCTATCCATTAGCTCCGTTGCTTATTATCGGCCGTTTGCGCCGGCAGTATAGGCCCGCTGCCGGCCATCAAGGGTATCCTTTAGGGCTGGCAGCGGGTTTTTTATTGTTTTTAAAGTGGGTCCCTGGTGTTGGTGCTATTGATGTATCAACATCAATAAGCACAGATTACGCGCGATCTAGATCCAATGAAAGTCCATTAGGCAAAAATTGTGATGCCACTCTGAAAGCATTAGCGATATTTTAGTTAAAGTGAGGTGCCTATCGCCGGACAGGCGATAGGATAACAATGAGACTCAGACGAATGGCATAAGCAAGAGGGCGGGCGAATGACGGATTTTATGGCCTGGCTGCGTGGCCATCTGGCGCAGGGGGCGGTAGCGCCGCGTTATATTCAGCTGGCGGCGGCGATAGAAACCGCGATCAGGCAGCAGGTGTTGGCGGCGGAGGCATTTCTGCCGCCGGAACGGCAGATGGCGGAGGGGCTGGCGCTGTCGCGCGTCACCGTCAGCAAGGCAATGAAGCTGCTGGAGGATAAAGGGTTGATTTCACGGCAGCAGGGGGTCGGCACCCGCGTGGCGATGCGCATTGGTTATTCCCTCGATAAGGACAGCGGTTTCACCGCTCAGGCGCTGCGTCACGGCAGCCGCGTCAGCAATCGATGGCTGCTGCGCACCCGAGTCGGCGCGCCGGCCAAGGCCGCGGCGGCGCTGGGGCTGGCGGAGGGGGATGAAGTGATCAAACTGCGGCGGTTACGCTTGCTGAACGGCAGCCCGGTCTCGCTGGAAACCACCTATATACCACCGCGCTTCTTGCCCGAACCGGCGCAGCTGGAGCATTCACTGTATGCGCTATGGCAATCGCGCGGCATCGTGCCTGAAGATAAACACTTTCTGTTGAAGGCGGTGTCCTGCAGCGACGAGGTCGCCGAACTGCTCAACGTGCCGTGCGGCGCGCCGTTGTTGCACATCATCCAAACCAGCCGCAACGCTCAGGGTGAGGCGCTGGAGTTCAGCGATATCTTGTGCCGCAGCGACGTTTATGAATTCGAAGTGAACGGTTAGCGAAATAACCATGCTCTTTTTGCTGCTAGTGCGTATAATCGCCGCCCGGCGATTAATTAACCTGTAAAAAGAGCAGCAGAATGAGCACCACCAGCCTGATCCAACCCGATCGTGAACTGTTTTCCTATAAGCCTTATTGGGCCGAATGTTTTGGCACCGCGCCGTTTTTACCGATGTCGCGGGCAGAGATGGATCAACTGGGCTGGGACAGCTGCGACGTGATCATCATCAGCGGCGACGCCTACGTCGATCACCCAAGCTTTGGCATGGCGATCATCGGCCGCATGCTGGAAGCGCAGGGCTTTCGCGTCGGCATCATCGCGCAGCCGGACTGGAGCAATAAAGAAGACTTCATGCGGCTGGGGAAACCGAACCTGTTCTTCGGCATCACCGCCGGCAACATGGACTCGATGATCAACCGCTACACCGCCGATCGCAAACTGCGCCACGACGATGCCTATACCGCCGGCAACGTCGGCGGCAAGCGGCCGGATCGCGCCACCCTGGTCTACAGCCAGCGCTGCAAAGAAGCCTATAAAGACGTGCCGATCGTGTTGGGCGGCATCGAAGCCAGCCTGCGCCGCATCGCCCACTACGATTACTGGTCGGATACCGTGCGCCGCTCGGTGCTGGTGGACTCCAAAGCCGACATGCTGATCTACGGCAACGGCGAGCGTCCGTTGGTGGAAGTGGCGCACCGTCTGGCCGCCGGTGAGAAGATCGGCGATATCCACGATATTCGCAATACCGCGGTGATGCGCAAAGAAGCGCTGCCGGGCTGGAGCGGCGTGGATTCCACCCGCCTCGACAAGCCGGGCCGCATCGAACCTATTCCGAACCCGTACGGCGAGGATCTGCCGTGCGCCGACGGCACCAAGCCGAAAGAGCCGGAAGCCAAGCCTGTCACCGTGCGCGCCGCCAAACCGAAGCCGTGGGAGAAGACCTACGTGCTGCTGCCGTCCTTCGAGAAAGTGAAGGGCGACAAGGTGCTGTATGCGCACACCTCGCGCATTTTGCACCATGAAACCAACCCAGGCTGCGCCCGCGCGCTGATGCAAAAACACGGCGATCGCTACGTGTGGATCAACCCGCCGGCGATCCCGCTGACCACGCCGGAGATGGACAGCGTCTTCGCTCTGCCTTATCAACGCGTACCGCACCCGTCCTACGGTCAGGATCGCATTCCGGCCTATGACATGATCCGTTTCTCGGTGAACATCATGCGCGGCTGCTACGGCGGCTGTTCGTTCTGTTCGATCACCGAGCATGAAGGGCGCATCATCCAGAGCCGTTCGGAAGATTCGATCGTTCGCGAAATCGAAGAGATCCGTGACAAGGTGCCGGGCTTTACCGGTGTGATCTCCGATCTGGGCGGCCCGACCGCCAACATGTATATGCTGCGCTGCACCAACCCGCGCGCTGAGCAGACCTGCCGCCGCGCCTCGTGCGTGTATCCGGAGATCTGCACTTACATGGATACCAACCACGAGCCGACCATCAAGCTTTACCGCCGCGCGCGTTCTCTGGAGGGCATCAAGAAGATCCTGATCGCTTCCGGGGTACGTTACGATCTGGCGGTGGAAGATCCGCGCTATATCAAGGAACTGGCGACCCACCACGTCGGCGGCTACCTGAAGATCGCGCCGGAGCACACCGAAGAAGGACCGTTGTCGAAGATGATGAAACCGGGCATGGGCAGTTACGATCGCTTCAAGCAGCTGTTTGATCACTATTCGAAGCTGGCGGGCAAAGAGCAGTACCTGATCCCATACTTTATCTCGTCGCACCCGGGCACCCGCGATGAAGACATGGTGAACCTGGCGCTGTGGCTGAAGAAGAACCGTTTCCGCCTCGATCAGGTGCAGAACTTCTATCCTTCGCCGATGGCCAACTCCACCACCATGTATTACAGCGGCAAAAACCCGCTGAGCAAGGTGGGGTACAAGAGCGAAGACGTGGTGGTGCCGCGCGGCGATCGCCAGCGCCGCCTGCACAAGGCGCTGCTGCGTTACCACGATCCGGCCAACTGGGCGCTGATCCGCGCCGCGCTGGAAGAGATGGGCCTGAAGCACCTGATCGGCAGCCGCCGCGATTGTCTGGTGCCGGCGCCGAGCATCGACGAACAGCGCGAAGCGAAACGGCTGCAGCGCCATACCCGGCCGGCGCTGACCAAACATACCGATATCAATCGGCAGCGCACGCCGTCCAACCGGCCGCCGCGCAAACCGATTCGCAAAGCCAAGCCGTAACGGCCGCACCGCATGCGTAAACAAAAAGGAGAACCCCCGGGTTCTCCTTTTCACTGTTGAGCGTCACAGCTGCTCGTACGCGGCTTCCACTTTCATCAAATGGCGCGGCGCCTGCGGCGCGGGATGGTATTTGCGCACGTGCCAGTTAAAGGCCTCCGGCGACAGGTTGTTAATCATCGCGATGGCCTGCTGACGGTTGCTGGAGAAGGTGCGCAGCAGTGCTCCGGTGCCGTTGACGTAGGCGATGATGGTGGCGTAGCGCAGCGTGACGGGATTGGCTATCCCTTTAAGCTGTTGTTTTTGCAAGGTGGCCAGATAGGCGGCGCCGAGATCGATATTGGTGTCGGGATCCCGCAGATCGTCATCGTCCGGGCAACCGCGTTTGCCTTTGTAGCGATAGGCGTCGCAGCCGGCGGTATCGGCTTTCAGCTGCATCAGGCCGATCGCATTGGATCTGCTCACTGCGGCGGGGTTGAAACCGGACTCCACCTGGATCATGGCGGTGATCAGCTTGGCGTCTACGCCGTATTCGCTGGCGGCGTCTTTGATGGCGCTATCGAAGGCGTGGCGATCGTAGCTGACGCGCTGTTTCTTGCCGGCGCAACCCGCCAGCACCAGCATGACGCAAAGCATGCCCAGCCGTGACCCGTGTGAGAAAGAGAATTTCATGGTGCTCCGTGCTTGTCTGTTTTTTAACGGCGTTAACCGGCGGGCGGAGCCTCCGGCGTCGTCATCATAACGTCAGGCGGCGCAAAGGAGCAATGTGCGGGAAGGAAAAGCCCCCTCCGGCCGGAGAGGGCTTGGGGGGAGATTACAGGGTATCCGGATCCGGCCCGAGGCGGTTGCCGACATCCAGCTTGGCGATCTCGCCCAGTTCATCTTTATCGAGTTTGAAATCAAACACCTCGAAGTTTTCGCGAATCCGCGACGGCGTGACCGATTTCGGGATGACGATAAGACCGCTGTCCAGGTGCCAGCGCACCACAATCTGCGCCGGGGTTTTCTCGTATTTTTCGGCCAGCGCCTTGATTAGCGGCTGGTCGAACACGCCTTCACCGCCTTGCGCCAGCGGGCTCCAGGATTCGGTGGCGATATGGTGCGTGGCGTTCCAGGCGCGCAGCTGGCGCTGTTGCAGCAGCGGGTGCAGCTCGATCTGGTTGACGACCGGCGCCACGTTGGTTTCATCCAACAGACGCTGCAGGTGCGGCGTATGGAAGTTGCATACGCCGATGCTTTTCACCAGGCCTTGTTCGCGCAGCTTGATCAGCTCGCGCCAGGCGGAGACGTATTGATCCTGCTGCGGGCGCGGCCAGTGGATCAGATACAGATCCACATAGTCCAGCTTGAGCTTTTCCAGACTGGTTTCCAGCGCCGCCAGCGGATCGCCCTGATCGTCGTTCCACAGCTTGGTGGTGATGAACAGGTCGCTGCGCGGCAGCGAGCTGGACTGCAGCGCGGCGCCGACGCCTTCCTCGTTCTTGTAAATCGCGGCGGTGTCGATGGAGCGGTAACCGATCTCCAGCGCTTTGCTCACCGCGCGGGTGGTCTCTTCAATACTCGCCTGCCAAACGCCGAGACCCAACTGCGGCATCAGATTACCATCGTGGAGTTTGATGATGGGTTGTTGCGTTGTCATGCGCATCTCCTTGTGTACGGATTGCGGCGCCTGCGGCGCCGAAACGGCTATAGATAAATTCTAGTTGGCAAAATGGGCGGTTGCCGGGTTTGCCAGCCTAATTTCAGCGGTGGCGGGAGGGCCATTTTCTCCCCGCTCTCCCTGCGAATGAGCGGTAAGACGAGTGGTGCGAAACGATCGGCGGCGCTGAAGCGCCCGACTGCGCCCGGTGATCGGCCGGGCGCAGGATGCGGCGAAAAATGGCTGGCGGAGACTAAAGCCTAGCAAAAAATCGCCGTTTTGCGATTAACGCGCCGCTTCATAAATGCGGCGGCTGACGTCCAGGGTGATGTCCTGATGCTCGCCCAGGGCGGTCATGCCGTGCTGATGGAGCTTGTCGAGCAGCGCCGGAATGCTGCTGCCGTCGAGCTGATAATCCGCCATGCGGGTCGGCACGCCCATCTGTTCGAAGAAGGCGCGGGTGGCGGCGATGGCGCCGTCGATCCGGCTGTCTTCGCTGCCTTCGCGCAGGCCCCAGACGCGTTCAGCGTACTGCAGCAGTTTTTCGCGCTTCTGCGCTTTCTTCTCGTGCAGCAGCGCCGGCAGCACGATGGCCAGCGTTTGCGCGTGGTCGAGATCGTGCATGGCGGTCAGCTCGTGGCCCAGCATGTGGGTCGCCCAGTCCTGCGGCACGCCGGCGCCGATCAGGCCGTTCAGCGCCATGGTGGCGCTCCACATCACGTTGGCGCGCACCGCATAGTTCTCCGGCTCGGCCAGAGCGCGCGGGCCGTCTTCCAGCAGGGTCAACAGCAGGCCTTCGGCGAAGCGATCCTGCACCTTGGCGTCGACCGGGTAGGTCAGATACTGCTCCAGGGTGTGCACGAAGGCGTCGACCACGCCGTTGGCGATCTGGCGGGGCGGCAGCGAGTAGGTCACCACCGGATCCAGTACGGCGAAGCGCGGCTGCACCAGCGGAGAGAAGAAGTGCTGCTTGTCGCCGCTGCTTTTGCGGGTGATCACCGCGCCGCTGTTGGACTCGGAGCCGGTGGCCGGCAGCGTCAGCACGCAGCCCATCGGCACCGCGTCGGCGATGTGGCTGCCGACGGTCTGCAGAATGTGCCAGGCGTCGTTGCTGGCCGTATAACGGGCGGCGGCGGCGATGAACTTGGTGCCGTCAACCACCGAACCGCCGCCGACCGCCAGCAGGAAATCGATGTTTTCCGCTTTCACCACCTCGACCGCTTTCATCAGCGTTTCGTAGGTCGGGTTAGGCTCGATGCCGGAGAACTCCCGCACGTCGCGGCCGGCCAGCGCGCTATGCACCTGATCCAGCACGCCGTTTTTCTTTACGCTGCCGCCACCGTAGGTGATCAGGATGCGCGCGTCCGCCGGGATTTGGCCGGCCACGTCGGCAATTTGGTCCTTGCCGAACAGGATTTTGGTTGGGGTATGCAGAATGAAGTTGTGCATGGTTGATTTCTCTCTTTCTGTCAGGCGGGCGCCAAAGTGGCGCAAAAGTATCTGGCCCGTATTGTCAGGAACCGGGCGGCAACGCACAATGCACATTCCTGTTTGGTTCTTGCCTATTTCTACAACTGGCTGTAGAAATGGCGAGTTTTAAATTATGATTTATGCCGAATCGTTCTGACTGTAAGAGGGTGTTTCCGTGATTGAAATCGATGCGCTGCGCAGCCGCATGGCGCGCCAGGCGATGGCTATCGCCAGCGGCAACGGCTACACGCCGTCGCCGGTGCCGCGGGTGAAGATTTTGTATGTCGATCGCCACAGCCCGCGTCAGCCGGTGATGTATGAACCGGGGATCGTCATTGTTTTTCAGGGGCACAAGGTCGGCTATTGCGGCAATAAGAAGTTCCAATACGATCCGCGCAACTACCTGCTGATGACGGTGCCGCTGCCGTTTGAATGCGAAACCTTCGCCAGCCCGGAACTGCCGCTGGTTGGGTTGGCGGTCAATATCGATACCCAAATGCTGCAGGACTTGCTGATCGACATCGGCGATGACGACTACCTGATGCAACCGCGCGCGGAGAGCAACGGGGTGAACCTGGCGGAAATGACGGAAGAGTTGCTGTGCGCCACCGAGCGTCTGCTCGACGTGATGGCCAATCCGCTCGACGCCCGGGTGCTTGGGCCGCAGATCGTACGGGAGATTCTCTATTATGTGCTGCGCGGCGCCTGCGGCGCGTCGCTGCAGGAGTTGGTCAATCGGCATACCCACTTCAGCCAGATCGCCAAGGCGCTGCGGCGTATCGAACATCAGTATGCCGACAGCATCAACGTCGAGCAGTTGGCCAGCGAGGTCAACATGAGCGTCTCGGCGTTCCACCACAACTTCAAGGCGGTGACCAACACCTCGCCGCTGCAGTACGTGAAGTCGTACCGGCTGCATAAGGCGCGCCTGTTGATGGTTCATGACGGTCTGAAGGCCAGCACGGCGGCGATCCGCGTCGGCTACGAAAGCGCGTCGCAGTTCAGCCGCGAGTTCAAACGGCTGTTCGGCATGACGCCGAGCGATGAAGTCGCCCGGCTGCGCGAGGCCAACCCGCTGTTGCTGGAGGGCTGAGCCGCATTTATGGGGTTAAGACGATCTTGCCGAATGGCCCGCGATCGAGGTGATCCAGCGCCTGCGGCAGCTGATCGAAGCGGTATACCTGGTCGATCACCGGCTGCAGGTTGACGGCGTCCACGGCGCGCACCAGGTCTTCCAGCGCGCGGCGGTGGCCGACGCCGATGCCCTGAATCACTGCGGATTTTAATAGCAGCGGGCCGGCGGGGGCGGAAATTTCGTTGCCTTCCAGGATGCCTATTACCGAGATGCGTCCTCCCACCGCCACGGCGCGCACCGAGTTGCCGAGGTTGGTGCCGCCCACGGTATCCACCACATGGTCGATGCCGCGATCCTGGGTCAGCTGATAGACCTTCTCCACCCAGTCGCCATGCAGGCGATTGATGCCGCGGTCGGCGCCCAGCGCCTTGGCGCGCGCCAATTTTTCGTCGCTGCCGGAAGTGACGTACACCTCGGCGCCGTGCGCTTTGGCGATCTGCAGCGCGAACAGCGCCACGCCGCCGGTGCCTTGCACCAATACCGAGTCGCCGGCGCGCAGCCTGCCTTGCTCCACCAGTGCGAACCAGGCGGTCAGCCCGGCGCACGGCAAGGTGCTGGCCTGAACATCGTCCAGCGACGCCGGCGCTGCCACCAGCCAATCTTCATGCACTATCACGTATTCCGCCAGCACGCCCTGATAAAAACCGCCGAGGGTGTGATAAGGCACCCGGCGCGCATCGCCGTAGGGTTTTTGCTCGCCGTCGAGCCAACCGGGGCTGAAGGTGGAAATGACGCGCGCGCCGGGCTGAAAGCGGCTGACGCCGGGGCCGATGGCATCGACCTCGCCAGCCATGTCCGAGGCGGGCGTGAACGGCTGCGGCAGCGTGAGCCCCATGCCGCTTTCTATCATCAGTTTGTCACGGTAATTGAGTGAGATAGCCTTCACTTTCACTCTGATCTCGCGCGGCCCCGGCTGCGGGATCGCGTCGGTGGTCAGCTGCAGGTGTTCACGCCCCAGGGCGTCCATCGTCCAGCGTTGCATCGTGTCGGTCATGATGTTCTCCAAAGTCTGCGATTAACGACCTGTCGATAATATCGTTGATGAAGGTTCGCCAGTGGCGATAAGATTTCCGCAGATTGTTTCTTTCAGGGCGACAAATCATGAGCGATCGGTTGAGCGGCATTTCGGTATTCGTTACCGCCGTGGAGGCGGGCAGTTTTGCGTTGGCGGCCAGTCGGCTGCATCTTTCGCGTTCGGCGGTCGGCAAAACCATCGCCCGGCTGGAACAGCGGCTGGGGGTGCGGCTGTTTCATCGCACCACGCGCAGCCAGAGCCTGACCGACGACGGTGCGCTGTTTTATGAGCGCTGCCTGCGGGCGCTGGAGGAGATCCGTGGCGCGGAAACGCTGCTGGAGTCGGGGAAACGACAGGTCAGCGGCCGGCTGCGGGTGTCGATGCCGGTGCTGTTTGGCCGCATGTGCATTGCGCCGCTGCTGACCGAACTGACGCGCGAGCATCCTGGGTTGGAGCTGGAGCTGTCGTTCAGCGATCGGGTGGTGGACCTGATTGAGGACGGCTTCGATATGGCGATTCGCAACGGTACGCTGGCCAACAGCAGCGGCTTGGTGGCGCGCCGCATCGGCGATCACCGCATGGCGCTGTGCGCCTCGCCGGCCTATCTGCAGCGGTGCGGCGAACCGCACAGCATCGAGCAACTGGCGCAGCATGAGGCGGTGACCTATATGCGCGCCGGCGCGCGGCGCAGCTGGTTGGTATTGGATAGCGACGGCAAGCCGCAGGACGTGATGCCGAATAACCGGCTGCAAATGGACGACCTGCAGGCGATTGCGGATGCGGCGACGGCGGGTTTCGGCATTGCCTGGCTGCCGTGCTGGCTGGTGCGTGAGCAGTTGTTGAGCGGGGCGCTGGTGCGCTTGCTGCGCGATCGGCCGGGCGCCGCCTTTGAAGCGCATGCGGTGTGGCCGCACACGCCCCACCTGCCGCTGAAGGTGCGGCTGGCGGTGGATACGCTGGTGAACAAACTGCCTGCCAGTCTGGCGTTGGTCGAGAAGGCGCTGTAGCGCGCCCGGTTCAGGAAGAGGCGGCGCGTTTTTTACGCCAGATCACCAGCATGGCGCCCAGCAGGCCGACGAACAGCAGCAGCAGCGGCAGCAGCATCAGGCCGGTCATCACCTGGCTTTCATAGCGTTTCACCAGAGGGATTTGGCTGAACGCGTAGCCGAGGCCGACCAGCGCGCAGACCCAGATCGCCGCGCTCAGCCAGTTGAACACCTGGAAGCGCGAGCTGTTGAGCCCGGAAATGCCGGCCATGGTCGGCAGCAGGGTGCGTACGAAACCGAGGAAGCGGCCGATCAGCAGCGCCGTCAGCCCGTGGCGGTTGAACAGGTTGTGCGCGCGCTGGTGGTACTGTGCCGGCAGTTGCAGCAGCCAGCTCTTCACCAGGCCGGTGTGGCCCAGCCAGCGGCCCTGGATATAGCTCAGCCAGCAGCCGAGCCCGGCGGCGGCGGTCAGTATCAGCAGAGTGGGGGCAAAGCCCATCACGCCTTTGGCGATCAGCGCGCCCGACAGCAGCAGCAGGCTGTCACCGGGAAGGAAGGAGGCGGGCAGCAGTCCGTTTTCCAAAAACAGAGTGGTGAAAAGTACGGCGTAAACCACCCAAATTACGCTTGGATCGGCGAGGGCGATGAAGTCCTGCTGCCAAAGCGCATGAATAATCTCTCGTAATACATCCATTTTATGTCCTGTTGCATGCCGGTTGCGCCCGGGGTCACGTTCTCCAGGATGCGGCGGTTACCGTATCTGACAGTTACCCGGTTAGTGTACCGCTAATAGCTTAAGCCGACATTAAACGAGACGAAGAAAATTATCGGAATCCGCCTTAGCGCACGCCGTTGAGGCGATCGAAGCCGGCCGCCAGATCGGCGATCAGGTCTTCGACGTTCTCCAGACCGATATGCAACCGCACCAGCGTGCCGGAAAAATCGACGCCGCCCGCCGGGCGGATCGCTTCCAGTTCTTCCGGCTGGTTGGCCAGGATCAGCGACTCGAAGCCGCCCCAGGAGTAGGCCATGCTGAAGTGGCTGAAGTTGTCCAGGTAGGCGGCCAACTGCGCCTCATCCAGCCGCTCTTTCAGCACGAAGGAGAACAGCCCGTTGCAGCCGCTGAAGTCGCGGCGATAGAACTCGTGGCCTTTGCAACTGGGCAGGGCCGGGTGATTGACCGTCGCCACCTCCGGCCGTTCGGCCAGCCAGTTGGCGACCTCAATGCTGCTGCGTTCGTGCTGCTTCAGGCGCACGTTCAGGGTACGCAGGCCGCGGCTCGCCATGTAGGCGGTGTCGGCATCCACCATCTGCCCCATCAGATAGGAGTACTCGCGCAGTTGCTCCCAACAGCGCGCGTTGGCGACGGCGGTGCCGAGCATGTAATCGGAATGGCCGATCAGGTATTTGGTGCCGGCCTGAATGGAGATATCGATGTCGAAATCCAACGCCTTGAACAGCACGCCCGCCGCCCAGGTATTGTCGATCATGATCACCACCTCCGGCGCCACGGCGCGAATGGCCTGCACCATCGCCGGAATGTCCTGCACTTCCAGGGTGATGGAGCCGGGGGATTCCAGGAACACCACGCGGGTGTTGGGTTGGATCAACGTGGCGATATCGGCGCCGATCAGCGGATCGAAATAGGTGGTGCTGACGTTCATGCGGCCGAGGATATGGGTGCAGAAATCCTGGGTCGGTTCGTACGCCGAACCAGTGACCAGCAGGTGATCGCCGGCGCCGACGAACGACAGAATCGCATTGGCCACCGCCGCCGCGCCGCAGGGGTACAGCACGCAGCCGGCGCCGCCCTCCAGCTCCACCATTGCATCCTGCAGGGCGAAGTGGGTCAGGGTGCCGCGTCGGCCGTAAAACAGCTCGCCGTGGGCGCGTTGCGCGGTGGCGTGTTTTTTGGCAGCGACGGAGTCGAAGACCAAAGAAGAGGCGCGTTGCGTGACGGGATTGACGGAGCCCTGGGTGTAACGCTGGCTGCGGCCGGCGCCGATCAGCGTGGTTTCGATATGTTTTGACGTCATGGTACCTGGCTCACCTCTGGTTGCTCTGCACGTGCCCGTTTGCGATAGCCCTTACGTTAACATGAGTTAATATAGCCATCCAGACGTTTTAACTTCCAGATATAGAAACGGCTATAATTGTCTGTCGAGCGCGCATTTCTCGCCTCATCCTTCTGCCGTGGTGCGAGAGAGAAGCCCATTCATCGGTCAAGACGCCGTTCGGCAGCGCGGCGTTGTTGCGTCGTTGTGGGAGAAAAGTAACGAAATAACCCTATAAAAGGGGCTGTTGGCGGTGAACGGACGCAGATTGGCGCTTTGTGGCGGGGCTGGCTAAAATTTTCTCGTTTATTTGGTAAATAATAATGAGAACTACTATCAATCCCCGGTTGGTTTGATATGATCGCACGCTGAATTATTCCTTAATTTTGATCGGTAATGGGTGGAGGCACAGCGTGAAAACGGCTGGCAAGAATTTAAATCAAGGATCGTTCGGCCAGGGCCGGGCGCAGTGGGGCAAGGTCTTCGGCCGCAGCCTGATGGCTTCTATGGTGCTGGTCGTGGGGCTGGCCGGCAGCGCGCAGGCCGCGCCGGCGAGCAATCCGGCCGTTGCCGAAAGCGTTGCGCCGACCACCGCGCCTGCACCTGCGGCAGCCGCCGCGCCGGAGAGCATCACGCCGGTGAACCCGGCGCCAACGATCCAGCCACCGGAAACCCGCGGCATGGACCTGTCCGTTTGGGGCATGGACCTGTCCGTTTGGGGCATGTACCAGCACGCCGACGCGGTGGTGAAAGCGGTAATGATCGGCCTGGTGCTGGCCTCGATCGTGACCTGGACCATTCTGTTCTCCAAAGGCAGCGAACTGCTGCGCGCCAAGCGCCGTCTGCGCCGCGAGCAGTTGGCGCTGGCCGAAGCGCGCTCGCTGGATGAAGCCTCCGAGCTGGCGCAAAACTTCGCCCCGGAGAGCGTCAGCGCGGTATTGCTGAACGATGCGCAAAACGAGCTGGAGCTGTCTGCGGAATCCAACGACAACAACGGCATCAAAGAGCGCACCGGCTTCCGCCTCGAGCGCCGCGTGGCGGCCTACAGCCGCAACATGGGCCGCGGCAACGGCTTCCTCGCCACCATCGGCGCCATCTCGCCGTTCGTCGGCCTGTTCGGCACCGTGTGGGGCATCATGAACAGCTTCATCGGCATCGCCCATTCGCAGACCACCAACCTGGCGGTTGTGGCGCCGGGCATCGCGGAAGCGCTGCTGGCGACCGCGCTGGGCCTGGTGGCGGCGATCCCTGCCGTCGTTATCTACAACATCTTCGCCCGCGTCATCAGCGGCCACCGTGCGCAGGTGGGCGACGTGGCGGCGCAGGTCATGCTGCTGCAGGGCCGCGATCTGGATCTGGCCGCGACGGCGGAAGCCAAGCGCTCACAGCACGCGCACCAACTGCGGGCGGGGTGAGTCATGGCGATGCGCTTAAATGAAGATCTGGACGACAGCGGCGAACTGCATGAAATCAACGTGACGCCGTTTATCGACGTCATGTTGGTGCTGTTGATCATCTTTATGGTGGCCGCGCCGCTGGCAACGGTAGATATCCGCGTCGATCTGCCGGCTTCTTCCGCCAAGCCGCAGCCGCGGCCGGAAAAACCGGTGTTCCTGTCGGTGAAGGCCGACAAGCAGCTCTACGTCGGCGATCAGCCGGTGAATGCCGATCAGCTGACTTCGGTGCTGGATCAACGTACCCAGGCTAACAAAGAAACCACCATCTTCTTCCAGGCGGACAAGAGCGTGGACTATGAAACGCTGATGAGCGTGATGGACACCCTGCGTAAAGCCGGCTACCTGAAAGTGGGGCTGGTGGGCATGGAGGGCGCCGCCAAGTAGCGGCAGCAAAACGATAAAGGGCGCTCAGGCGCCCTTTTTTATTGATTCTGAGATATCACTCCCCGGCTAACAAAGCCCGGGAACCGGCATGACGCCAGTGGATACGGCCCGGCAGATAAAGCGCGCTCTGTTCCAGCGGCCGTTCGTCGATAAGCGCGGTGACTTGGTCGAAGCTATGTTGCGCCAGTGCCAGGCAGTCTTGCGCGACCGTGTCTATCTTCAGCGTCATGCAGTCGAACAGGTAGTGATCGTCGAAGCTGCACAGGTGAATGTCGCTCTCCATCAGCTGATGCTGAGTCAGATAACGCAATACGCCTTCCAGCAGGCCGCAGGCGGCGGTAAACAGCGCTTTAGGCGGACGCCCCAGCTGTGCGCACAGCTGGGCAAACATCTCGTAACCTGAGCTGGGGTGATAGTTGCCGTTGATGATCCATTCCGGTTTGCATGTGATGCCGGCGCGCTCCAGGCCAAGCTGGAAGCCGGCGAGGCGATCGCGGGTCGGCGAAATGCGCGGCTGCCCGCCGAGAAAATAGATCTCATCCGGATGTTGGCGCGCGACCTTTTCCACCAGGTCGGCAGTCGAATTGACCGAATCGGTGATCACCAGCGGCAGTTCGGAGCCGGCGATCAGACGGTCCATCTGCACCACCGGCAGCCCGGCGTTGATCTTCTGGTATTCCGCGTCGTTCAACTGGCTGGAGGCGACGATCAAGCCATCCACCTGCCGCTGCACCAGACTGTTCACCGCCATCATCTCCTGCGCCGGGTTTTCATCGGTGCA
Organism: Serratia sp. 506_PEND; assembly: GCF_001076875.1. Lineage (NCBI taxonomy): Bacteria > Pseudomonadati > Pseudomonadota > Gammaproteobacteria > Enterobacterales > Yersiniaceae > Serratia > Serratia sp. 506_PEND. Next base: position 19,249 of record NZ_JVEL01000533.1, on the reverse strand, counting down.
GGCGATCAGCAGCTGCAGACCGGCTTCGCGGCACAGCGTTTCCAGCTCGCGTGAAATCACCGCAAAGCCGTAGTTGGTCATCTCCGGCACCACCAGCCCCAGCGTGTGGCTGCGGTTGGAGCGCAAAGAGCGGGCGTGGATGCTGGGCTGATAATGGTGTTCGTGCGCCAGCGCCAGAACGCGATCGCGGGTGTCGTCGGACACCCGATATTCCTTGCTGCGGCCGTTCAGCACCAGGCTGGCGGTCGATTTCGACACCCCGGCCAGCGTGGCGATGTCACTGATGGTAATGCGTTTATTTTTTTTCACTGACGCCATCTGAAGTCATCGGAGGATGCGTCATTCTAGCATGCATGGCGTCAGCGGCCAGTATTCCAACGCCAGCGGCGCGCTCCCGCACAGCCGCAGTTGCGGCTCACCAGCCGGGAAGTAGCGCGCGCTCATCACCGCCTCGCCGCGGTTGATGAAAATTTCCACGCTGGAACGATCGAACAGCAGTTGCAGATGCGTGACCGAGCCGCGCCAGTAACGGTGCTCCGGCCGGCCGTCGGTCAGGGAAGCGCGCGTCAGCTGCAGCCTTTCGCCGTCCCAGTTCAGCGTCATCGCGTCGCCAAAGGTTGCGCTGAACGCGCCTTGCGGCGTCATCTGCAACTCTGCGGCCCCCAGCGCATAGGTGGGGGCGTCATCGGCGCGGCCTTGCCAGCCTGCTCGCTCACCGCGCAGCTGTTGCAGCTCGCGCGCCGGGCGCTGGTGGAGGCGGCCATGCCGCAGCGACAGCTCGCGCGGGCAGGTCATGGTGTGGATCCAGCCGTAACGGCGCGTCGGATGGGCTTCTTCATCTTGCTCGGGCACGCCCATCCAGCCGAACAGCAGGCGGCGGCCATCTTCCGCCAGCGTCGTCTGCGGCGCGTAGAACTCGAAGCCGGCGTCCAGCTCGCGGAATTCGCCGTGGCTGAAGGCCGCCTGCCGGTAATCCAGCTTGCCGAGCAGATAGCCGGCCTGATAACGGTTGAGATAGCGTTCCGGCTGCGGCGCCAGCCCCTGCGGGCAGCAGATCAACACATCGGCGCCGTCCAGCGTGAACAGATCCGGGCACTCCCACATGTAGCCGAATTCCTCTAAGCCGTTCAGACCGGAACCGGCGATCTCGCCCAGCGATTGCCAGTCACGCAGATTGCTGGAGCGAAACAGCAGCACCTTACCGCGATCCTGCAGGTCACGCGCGCCGAGCACCATGTACCAGTCATTTTGATGACGCCACACTTTCGGATCGCGTACGTGACCGCTGTAGCCCTCCGGCAGCGGCAGCACCGGCCCGAGCTTGCGGTATTCACCCCGTTCGCTTTCCTGAGCCAGGCATTGGTAAGCGGTGCGTGAGCCGTCTGGGAATTTCACGTTGCCGGTGTAGATCAGCGTGATTTTGCCTTCCGCCGCCACCGCCGAGCCGGAGTAACAGCCGTGGCTGTCGTAACAGGCGCTGGGCGCCAGGGCGATTGGCTGGTGCTCCCAACGCAGCAAATCGGCCGACTGCCAGTGTCCCCAGCATTTGTTGCGATGATCGCAACCCAGCGGATTCCACTGATAAAACAGATGATAAACGCCGTTGTGCTGGATAAAGCCGTTGGGATCGTTCAGCAGGCCAACGCTGGGCGCCAGATGCCAGGCCGGTCGGTGCGGATCGCGCAGCGCGAGCGGCTGGCCGTTCATGACCGCCCGCATTGCCTGTTTGATTAAGCTGAGTTCTTCCATCATTGCGCGTCCGTTTTGTATTTCAGCAGCAGGGAGAGGACAAAGGCGCTGCCAAACGCGATCGCCAGACCGATGATATAGCTGACCAGAGAACTGGCCTGCACGATCGCCATGCCGGGGATCGCCGTCAGCCCGACCGCGTTCATGCCGACATGGTTGGCCACCACCCAGGCCCCGCCGAGCGCGCCGCCCGCCAGCGCCGCCAGAAACGGTTTCACGAAGCGCAGATTGATGCCGAACAGCGCCGCCTCGGTGATGCCGAGCATGGCGGAAAAGGCCGAAGGCACCGCAATGGCTTTGATTTTGGCGTCGCGGGTTTTGAAATAGACCGCCAGGCAGGCGCCGCCCTGAGCGATGTTGGCCATCGACCAAATCGGCAGCAGGAAGTTGACGCCGATAGTGGGGTTGCCGAGCAGCCCGGCCTCTACCGCGTGGAAACTGTGGTGGATGCCGGTAATGACGATAGCGGAATAGAGGCCGCCGAACAGCAGCCCGGCGAACCACCCCGCATGAGCGATCAGCGTGCTGAGCACGAAGGAGATGCCGTCGCCCAGCGCACGGCCGGCGGGGCCGATAAACAGCAGGGCGACAAAGCCTGAGATCACCACCGTCAGGAACGGCGTCAGGATCAGATCGAGCGCGTTGGGGATCACCTTACGCAGACGTTTTTCCAACAGGCTCATGAACCACACCGTCAGCAGCACCGGAAATACCGTGCCCTGGTAGCCGATCATGGCGATGTCCAGACCGAAGAAATTCATGGTGTGGAACCCGCCGGCGACGCCCCAGGCATTGGTCAACGCCGGATGCGTCAAAATGCCGCCGAGCGTGGCGCCCAGATAGGGATTGCCGCCGAATTCGCGTGCGGCGGTGAAACCGATCAGAATCGGCAGGATAATGAACGCCGCCGAGCTGAACATATCCAGCATGATGAACAGTGCGCTGTTGGCATCGGCCCAGCCGTAGGTTTTCACCATGCCGAGCAGCCCCATCAACAGGCCGGAAGCGACGATCGCCGGGATGATTGGCACGAAGATGTTCGACAGCAGGCGCGCGATGCGCTGCAGCGGGTTGAGCTTTTTCGCCGCGATATCGGCGGCTTCGGCCTTGCTGGATTCGCTGACGCCCGCCGCCTTGATGAATTCCGCATGCACCTTGTTGACCAGTCCGGTGCCGAAGATCACCTGGATCTGACCGGCGTTGCTGAAGCAGCCTTTAACGCCGTCCAGTTTGCCGATGGCCTCTTTGTCCACCTTGCTGTCGTCCACCAGCACCAGGCGCAGGCGCGTGGCGCAGTGGGCGGCGCTGGCGATGTTCTCTTTACCGCCGAGCAGCGGCAACAGCGCGTTGGCGGTTGCGGTAATGTCCATGTTGTCCCCTTGCTAAATAAAAATGCCGCCGCGCAGTTTGCGGCGCAGCGCCGTGAATCGATGTCAGAAGAAATACTTGAATCTGGCGCGCATGCCGTAACGCTGGTCGTTGTCGCCGTTGGCGATCTTGTTGTCGGCGTTGGCTTCCAGCAGCGACACATAGGCGCCTAAATACAGGTTGAAATTCTTCATATTCATAATGTTAGGTATCTGATACGACGCGTGAACGGTGTGGATGTCGTAGTTGCCCGGTTCGCTGAGCGGGTTGTGGATATCGGCGGCGATCCCGGCGGTATTGAACTCTTTGATATTGTTATGGGCATAGATATAACCCAGTTCGAAGCGTCGCCACAGCACGTTGACGCCGGCGGTGAAGTCTTGCTCGCCTGAGGCATCCAGATAGGCGGTGCTCAGGTTGGCCACCACGCCGTTATCCGGATTGGCGGCGCTGTTGTTCCAACTCATCGTCATGCCGTAGCCGTTGCGCTTGGATTGGTCGACGAAGCGGCCCTGGCTGTCCTGATAGCCGTAAGCGTTATTCACCACGTTGCTTTCCATCGCCGCCGCGATGCTGAAGGCGTCTTTCTTCCAGGCGATCACCGGGCGCAAATAGGCGACGTTTTTCTTATTTTCCAGCGCATTGCCGTGGTAGCTGTTGTCCTGGAACAGCGAGGTGCCGTCTTCCACCAGCGTGTTCAGTTCGAAATAGACATCCCCGGCGTATTTGCTCAGCATCAGGTTGCCGCCGCTGCTGCTGCGGCCGCGGCCTTCTTTCATCATGTAGATATAGCCGAAGCCGTCGGCGTACAGGTCGTTGGCGGTATTGCCGGAGTATTGAATGAAGGTGTCCTGATTCAGCGGGAACATGTCGTAGGCTTCGAAGCGGCCGATTTTGGTTTGCCAGTTATTTTCATTGCCGAAGAAGAAAGCGGCGTCGTCCAGGTTCATTTTGCCGCTCATGTCCGCCAGCGGCTGGACGCTGAAGCCGGAGAAGTTGCCGTCCGGATTGCGGCGGTAGCCGTCCAGCCCGACCAGAATGCGGCCATTGATGTCCCAGCGCTCTTTGTTGCCGGGTTTCCAGTCCTTGTGGTCGCTGCCTTTCAGCGACGTCAGCTGGCCGCTGCGGCTGGCGCCGTCCAGATTGAACTCCACGTCGCCGTACAGTTTCAGATCGTTGAAACCGTTCAGTTTCAGCGCGCTGGTCGGAGAGGATTGCGTTTCAAGCGCGGCGGCGCGCTGCACGACCTGCGCGGTTTGCCTTTCGGTGCTGGCGGTGCGCTGTTCCAGCTGTTGCGCCCGGCGTTCCGCCGCGGTGGCGCGAGTTTCAGCCTGAGCGGCGCGCTGTTCCGCCTGCGCCAGGCGTTGTTCAAGCGCGTTGAGGCGCGCCTCGATGCCGCCGCCGCCGGAGGCTGCAGCGGCAGACGTGGAGAGGAAAAGCCCTGTTGTTATCGCCAAATAGCTGAGTTTTTTCATCATCGTCTATCATCCGGGAAGGGTTGTTATTATTTTTTGCTAAATTGCTAAACCGGTTTTTCATGGCGAAAGATAACGATCGAGGAGCGGACTGGCAATCAAGTTTGCTAACCCGATTCAGCTATTGTGATCGAGCGCGCAAATCGCGGGTTAAAAGACCACGGCGCCCAGGGGATCGCCGTGGATGCAGGGGATCAACGCAGAAAAGCGGCCAGCTCTTCGGCGTGAGGCAGGGCGGTCATGGCGCCCTTGGCGGTGGTGGCCAGCGCGCCGCAGGCCTGAGCCTGGGCGATAACCGCCGGCCATTGCGCGTCCTGCGGCAATGCGTGAAGGCGCGCCAGCGCCGCTAACAGCCCGGCGACAAACGCGTCGCCGGCGCCGGTGGTATCGACCGGCACGACCGACGGCGCGCGGAAATGGCGCAGGCGATGCCCATCGTGTACGCAGACGCCGTCGCCGCCCAGCGTCACCAGCAGCAGGCGCAGCGGATAGGTTTGCATCATCCAGCGGATGCCGTTCTCCACATCGTCAAGGTGGCTGATGAAAGCCAGCTCTTCGCGCGACAGTTTCACCACATCCGCCAGCAGCAGCGCCTTTTGCAGGCAGGGGCGCAGCGCTTCCGGCTGACGCCAGACCTCTTCGCGGATGTTGGGATCGAAACTGACCCGGCCGCCGACTGCCCGCATGCGTTCCATCGCCGTAAAGGCCGTGCTGCGGCTGGGCTCCTGCGACAGCGCGATGGAGCAGAGGTGCAGCCATTCGCCCCGTTGGAAAGCCGGCAGATCGTCGGGCTGCAAAAACAGATCGGCGCTGGGCTGCACCATAAACGTGAATGAGCGCTCACCGTGCTGATCGAGATCCACCACCACCGTGGAGGTGTGGTGTTCGGGATCCGAAAGCATATGGTCAATATCCACCCCTTCATCGCTCAGCACCTGCTGCAGAAAGGCGCCGAAGCTGTCTTGCCCCACCCGGCCGATAAAGGCGCTGTCGCCGCCCAAGCGGGCGATACCCACCGCCACGTTCGCCGGCGCGCCGCCGGGGCATTTGAGATAACCGTTGGCATTTTCCGGCACCAGGTCGATCACGGCGTCGCCCAGTACCCATACGCGATTCATCATGCTTAATCCCTGTTTTTGTCGTTGTCAGATGGTGAGCTAAAATAGAAGAACCGGTTTAGCAAGGCAATGAAATAATCCTCAGAGCCGCTTGGTCAGTGAGGAAGATCAATCTTTCTGCTGGGCTTGGGGAAGAGGGGATCTGCCCCGCGAACCAGCGCGGGGCGAGATAGCGGGGCGTTTAGCCCAGCTTCGGATAGACGCCGGGACCGATTGGCAAGCCTAGCGCATACCAGACCAGCAGCAGCAAAATCCACACGCTGAAGAACACCACGGGATAGGGCAGGATCAACACGTAATAGGTGCCGAGCTGCGCGTCTTTGCGGTAGCGCTGCAGGAAGCCGAGGAACAGCGGCAGGAACGGCGACATCGGCGCCAGCGGCAGCACCGCAGAGTCGGCGATGCGAAAGATCATCTGGGCGAACGCCGGGTGGAAACCGAGCAGCATAAACATCGGCACGAAGATCGGCGCCAAAATTGACCAGATCGCCGAGCCGCTGGCGATGAACATGCACAGGAAGGCGGAGAGGAACATCAGGCCGAGAAATGCCGGTGCGCCGCTCATGCCGGCGGCTTCCAGCATATCGGTCAGACCGACGGCCATAAACTTGCCCATGTTGCTCCAGTTAAAGAACGCCACGAACTGCGACAGCGGAAACACCATCACGATAAAACCCGCCATGCTTTTCATCGGATCGAGCAAGTGGTGGGGAATATCGTCCGGCCGCCGGATCTGTTTGGTGACTACGCCATAGGTAATGGCGACGGTGAAGAAGAACAGGATGATGATCGGCACAATACCCTTGATGAACGGGGAAGGGATCACCGAACCGGTGTTCGGGTCACGCAGCGGCGCGGCCTCCGGCACCACCAGAGCGGCGATGATGGCGATAAACACCAGCGCGGCGATGCCGCTCATCATCAGCCCCCGGTTCTGCAGCGGGGTCAGCGCTGCGATTTTGTCTTCGGCGCCGCCTTGCCACTTCGGCAGACGGGGCTCGATAAACTTGTCGGTGAGCAGCGCGCCGGCGATGGTCAGCACGATCACGGAGGTGGCCATAAAGTACCAGTTGTCTATCACGCTGACGTGAACCGCGCCATCCACCGCTTTGGTGGCTTCGGTGCTGATGCCGGAAAGCAATACGTCGGTGGTGACGATCAACAGATTGGCGGTAAAACCGGAGGCGACGCCGGCGATCGCCGCCAGCAGTCCGGCTATCGGGTGACGACCCACCGCTACAAACATCAGCGCGCCGAGCGGCGGCATCACCACCAGCGCGGCGTCCGACGATATATGACTGAAGAAGGCGATAAACAGCACCATATAGCTGGCGTAGCGGGCGCTGACGCGCGAGGCCATTTTATACATCAGCGCCTGCAGCAGGCCGACCTTTTCCGCCAGGCCGGCGCCTATGACCAGCGCCAAAATAGCCCCCAGTGGCGCAAAGCTGCTGAAATTATGGATGATATTGGGAAATATCCACTGCATGCCCGCCACGCTCATCAGGTTATTCACCTTGATGAGCTCGCCGGTGGCCGGATTTTTCACCGCCACATCGAGCCAGGAAAACAGCGCGGTGGCCAGCATAAGCACCAGGATCAAATAGACGAACAATAAAAACGGATTGGGGATCTTATTGCCGATGCGTTCCACCCAGTAAAAAACGCGTCCGGGGCTTTTATTGATTGGCGTTGTGGCCTCACTCATGATTTTACCCTCTGTGTTTGCTCTGTTGTGTGATTGTTATTATTTGATTTATTTATAATTATGCTTGGTGGCCCGGTTGTCCGGGCCCTGTCTGTTCATGCTATTTCAATGGAGATGGCTTCACCCCCTGCGGGATGGGGCAGCGGTACGGCTGTTCGGCGCGCCGGCGCTCAAACTCGCTGCGGCAGCGCGCCAGCAGGGCGCTGTCGCTCAGCAGATCGACGGCGGTCGCCGCCATCACCTTGCCGGCCAGGCACATGCCCTTATGGGCGATAGCGGTGCGGCCCTGCGCCACCAGTTGCCAGGTGTGCAGCGGAGTGCCGAGTGCGAAACAGGGGCTAAAGCATTGGGCGGTCGGCGCCACCCAGCTCACGTCGCCAACGTCGGTAGAGCCGTACAGCAGATCGTCGGATTCCACATAAGGAGCGACCTCGTCCATCAGCACCTTATCTCCCAGCAGTTGCACCCACTCGCGCCCGGCTGCACCGCCGGTGCGGGCAATGTTGAGTTTGGCGTTGCGCAGATCGTCGCGGCTCAGCGTCTGGCGGATTTCCTCGGCGAAGCGGCGTTCGGCGTCGCTGTACTCGGGCAGACCGAAATCACACAGGTTTTGATACATCGCGCGTTCAAGACTGCGGTTTGGCACATAGTTGGAGCAGGCCTTGTCGAAGCGCACTTCCATCTGGGTGTCAGTCATCAGCGCTGCGCCCTTGGCGATGTTAATCACCCGTTGGTAAATGTCCTGCGCCTGGTCGAGCTGCGGTGCGCGGATCAGGTACAACACCTCGGCGTCGGCCTGCACCACGTTGGGGGAGCTGCCGCCGGTGTGGGTGAGCGCATAGTGCAGCCGCGCTTCTTGCACGATATGTTCGCGCAGGAAGTTGGCGCCGGTATTCATCAGCGTCACCGCGTCCAGCGCGCTGCGCCCCAGGTGCGGCGAGTTGGCGGCATGGGCGGCGACGCCCTTGAAGTGAAACGCCGCCTGAATGTTGGCCAGCGTACTGGTGTTGAACATGCCGCTGAAGCCTTCCGGGTGCCAGGTGAGGGCGGCGTCGACGTCGTCGAACAGGCCTTCGCGCACCATAAAGGTTTTGCCGGAGCCGCCCTCTTCACCCGGGCAGCCGTAGAAGCGCAGGGTGCCGGTCAGCCGGTTCTGCTGCATCCACGCCTTGGCGGCGAAGGCGCCCGCCAGCGCCGCGGTGCCCAGCAGATTGTGGCCGCAGCCATGGCCGTTGCCGTTTTCCACCAGCGGCTGCGGCGTGGCGCAACCGGACCGCTGGCTCAGCCCGGCCAGCGCGTCGTACTCGCCCAGCAGCGCGATAACCGGGTGACCGCTGCCGTAGCTGGCGATAAACGCCGTCTCGATGTCGCCCACGCCGCGCTCGACCGAGAAGCCTTCCTGTTCCAGCGCATCGGCCAGCAACGTGGCGGAATAGGTCTCGTTAAAGCGCGTTTCCGGATGGTCCCAAATCGCGTCGCTCAGCGTGCTGAAGCGGGACTGGCGTTGGTCAATGTAGTCGTCGATAAAAGCCTGCAGTTCTGAGTTGCTCATGCTCCGCTCCCGAATGTCGGCAGGTTCAGTGCCAGCGACGCCAGCGTTTTCACCGCCACCGCCATCACCTGTTCGTTGAAGTCGAATTTCTCGTTATGGTGTCCGGCGCTCAGCTCGGTACCGAAAATGACATATGAGGCCTGGCCGCCGCGGGATTTCACCCGTTCCATCATGTAGGTGGCGTCTTCCGAACCCGCAGCCTGTTCGCGGCGATCGACCACCGAGGTCAGCTCGGTTATCTGCTGTGCCTGGCGACGGATGTAATCCACCCACGGTTGGGTCGGTTTGCTGCTCTGCGCCGCGCCCATCAGCGCGATGTCGCAGGCGACGCCGTGCATTTTGGCTGCGCCTTCGATGGCGTTCAGCGCCTGTTGATAGACGAACGCGTTGATCTCATTGGTGGCGCCGCGCGTCTCCACCTTCATAAACGCCCGATCGGCGATCACGTTACGGCCGGTGCCGGCCTGCAGCACGCCGACATTGATGCGCGAGCTGCCTTCGCTGTGGCGCGGGATGGCGTAAAGCCCCAGCGCAGCCTGCGCCGCTGCCAGCAGCGCGTTGCGACCGTCTTCCGGCTTGGCGCCGGCGTGGGAGGCGACGCCGCGAAAGGTAACGTCCAGCTTGCTGGTGGCCATAAAGCTGTCGCTGCCGCACACCAGCTCGCCGGCCGGCACGCCGGTGCCGATATGCACCGCGGTGAAGAAATCGACGTCGTCCACCACGCCGGCCTCCACCATCGATTTTGCGCCGCGCGTGCCTTCTTCCGCCGGCTGGAAGATCAGTTTGACGGTGCCGCTAAGCTGGGACTCCAGGCTTTTGAACACGTGCGCCAGCCCCAGGCCGATGGTGGTATGGCCGTCATGACCGCATGCATGCATCATGCCGCTGTTGCAAGAGGCGAACCCTTCACGGAACGGCAGGTGCTCGGGTTCCAGCAATTCGTTGAGATCGAGGGCGTCCATATCCACGCGGTAGGCGATAATCGGGCCGGGGCGGCCGGTATCGAGCGTTGCGACGATGCCGGCGAAGCCGCCGGAAAAGTGCGGCAACCATTTTTCCAACGCGCCCTGATTGCGGGCGCGCAGTTCCTGCGCCTCCAGCTCATCGGACGAGGGCAGTCCCATGCGCGCCTCTGCCTTGATGACCTCGCGGCCCAGCTGCAAACGATAACCCAGCCGATCGAGTTCTTCCGCCACCAGGGTGGCGGTGCGGAACTCAAACCAGCCGGATTCGGCATAGCGGTGGAAGTCGCGGCGCCAGGCCTGCAATTGCGGGTACAGATCGGCCACCAACATCGAAAGCGAATTAGTCATAGTGATATCTCATAAGTTATCGCGCGCTGGATCGCTCCAGGCAGCAGTTATGCTCTGAACTGAAATCAGACGGTGAAGCTATTGCAAAGAAAAAGGTGCGTTTGGTTACTAACTGCCGTGAATGGCGCTTATTGGCGCAGAAAATGCGCTTAATTAAGCGAAATAAGAATTTGGTTATTTATTATGTTTTTTCCGAATGTACACAATGGAATCTGGCTAAATAAGATGCCAATATCTTGCTATTGATAAATAACGGTTATCGCCTTTCGCCTATGCCAGCCTCGATAAAATTGCACCAATTGCGTGCATTTGTGGACGTTAGCCGCCAGGGCAGCATCCGCGCCGCCAGCCGCACCTCTCGCCTTTCCCAGCCTGCACTGACCAAAGCCATTCAGGAGCTGGAAGAGGTGCTGGGCGCCAAGCTGTTTATTCGCCGCAGTCAGGGGGTGGTATTGACCGACTGCGGCGATAACTTTTTCCAGCATGCCAGCCTGATCCTCGAAGAGCTGCGGGTGGCGCAGGAAGACATTCAGCAGCGGCTGGGGTTGGCGGGCGGCACGGTGAATATCGGCGTTGGCGGCAGCATTGCGCGCACCGTGATGCCGCAGGTGGTCACCCAGTTTCACCGTGAGTATCCGAACGTGAAGGTGCGCATCGTCGAGGGGCAACTGGTGTCGATGATCCCAGAACTGCGCCAGGGCGAGCTGGATTTTACCGTCAATACCTATTACCCCAGCAGCCTCGACAACGAGCTGCAGTATGAACGGCTGATGGAAAAAGAGTATCGGGTGGTGGTGCGCAAAGGGCATCCGATGGAGGGGGCGACCTCGCTGAAACAGCTGCAGCACTGCGACTGGACCATGCCGACGCCGAAAGGCAGTTATTACCGGCTATTGCACGATCTGTTCGGGGACTTGGGCATGGCGCCGTCGATCAGCGTGACCTGTGAGACCTTTATGGCCTGTACCAGCCTGGTGGCGCAGAGCGATTTTGTCAGCATTCTGTCGGTGGACGTGATTTCGGATCCGATTCTGGGCAAGCATTTGGTGCCGCTTGAGCTGGAAGAGCGTCTGCCGAAAGCGACGTTTTATCTTATCCAACGCAAGGACACCACCTTGACGCCGATGGGCGCGCACCTGGCGCGCCTGTTTCGTCTTTATTGTCGGTGATACCGAAGCCCCATCGGGGCCTGGGTATCAGAAAGCGATCGACCCCTGCACGAAGAAGGTGCGCGGTTCGCCGACGTACTTGCCGAAGTTATTGTCGTTGGAGCGGGTGAAGTAGCGCTGATCGAACAGGTTTTTCACCCCGGCGCCCAGCGTCAGGTTCGACAGCTGCGGCCCGAAGTTATATTCCCCGCGCATATTCCACACCATGTAACCGGCGATGTTGCCGAACTGGCCATCGGCGCTTTCCTGCGTGATGTACTCCGGCCCGGTGCCCGGCGAATGCTGTTTCGACTGCGCATAACCGTCCAGATTCCATACCCAGCTGCCGGTGGCGTAACGCGTACCGACGGTATAGACCTGGCGCGAGTAGAACGGCAGATCTTTACCGGCGAAGTCGCCCTTGTCGGTGCTGGCCTTGGTGTAGGTATAGCTGGTGTAGACGCTGGCGCCGTCGAGCGCCCGATTCAGCTCACTGAGATCGTAGCTGAGCGCCAGCTCGATGCCTTTGTGCTTGGTGGCGCCCATGTTGGTCCAGCCCACGTCGTTGCTGATGTACTGCAGCTGGTTATCGAAGTCGATATAGAACAGCGTGGCCTCGGCCTTAACCACGGTGTCGTCGTAGCGGGTGCCGAACTCATAGGTGCGCGCTTTTTCCGCCGTCAGCCCCGGCGCCGGCTGGTTGCCGTTGCCGCCTTTGGTCAGTTGGAAATACTGCATGCTGCCGAACGAGGTGTTGGCGTTGGCGAACAGTTTCCAGGCGTCGGACAGGTGGTACATCACGTTCAATGACGGCAGCGGCTCGCTGTAGCTTTTCTCGCGGCTGATATTGTTGAACGAATCGTCCACGTGGGTGCGAATGCTTTCATAACGCAGGCCCGGCGTGACCGTCCAGTTGCCGACGTTAATGGTGTCGTCGATATAGAACGCGTTGGCTGCGGTGCCGCCAGAGGTGTGCTGGTAATAGTCCGGGGTCTCCGGCGTCGAGCCGATATTCGCCGGGTTATACCAGGCCGAACGAGACGCCTTTTCATCCATGGTTTCATTCAGGTAGCGGTAACCGAGGGTGATCTCGTGCGCCATATCCCAGAAACGGAAGACCTGCGAGTAACTTGGTTCGATCGCCCAGGTTGAATAGTGGCGCGGATAGGAGACCATGCGCCGCTGGCCCGCGTTTTTGCCGGTGCCTTCCGATTCGATGTTGCTGCCGCGGTAGCTGTCGGTGAAGTAGGTCAACACTTCGAACTGTTTGTCGTCTTCCTGGTGTTTGTACTTGAACGACATATCCTTGCGGCGGCCTTCGAACTGGTCCCACGGCCGCGTGGACTGGAACGGGTTCTGCGCGTATTGCGCGCTGCTCAGCCCGCCCGGCATGCCGGCTTTGGCGTCGTAGTAGTGGAAATTGGCCAACAGTTCGTCGCGATCGGTAAACGCATAACGCGTTTTCAGCATGAAATCGTCGATGTCGGTGTTGTCGTTGTTGTCGCGGTAGCCCTGGCCGTGCAGGCCGGAATAGAGCAGTTCGGCGCCGAGGCCGTTGTCTGCGGTGCCGCCCACGGAGGCGCTGGTCAGGGTCTTCAGGCCGCCGTGGCTGGCGCCCTGGGTTTGTACGCTGGCGGTGCCGCCAAACGTTTTGGGAATGTCTCGGGTAACGAAGTTGATCACGCCGCCGACGTTCTGCGGCCCGTAGCGCACCGCGCCGCCGCCGCGCACAACGTCCACCGATTGCAGATTACCGATAGACAGCGGAGCCATCGACAGCTGCGGCTGGCCGTAAGGCGCGACCGCCAGCGGGACGCCGTCCATCAGAATGGTGGAGCGTGGAGAAAGGCGCGAAGTCAGGCCGCGCACGCCGACGTTGAGCGAGATGTCGCTGCCGCCGGTGCCGTTGCTGTCGCGCACTTGCACGCCGGGTACGCCGCGCAGGCTATCGGCGATGGTTTGGTCGCCCTGTTCGTGCATTTGCTGCTGGGTGACGATGGAACGCGCGCCCGGATGGTTGAGCAGCACCGAACTGGTATCAGGGTTGTCCAGCCAGTTGCCGACGACGGTCACGGTGTCGGTATCGTTCTGAGATGAGTTATCAGTAGCAAGGACAGGGAATGCGACGGCGATGGAAGCCGTCAGCAGAGAAAGCCGAAAAAGAGGTGACATAATAATGCCTTAAGAGTTTCAGACCCGGATGTATTTTTTTAGAAAAGACAATCTTAATGATAATTATTGGCAAGTAAATAAAATTGTTACGGGATAGTTAAGTAGGCAACTAAATAATGACTGCGGGAAACAGGGCCCGGCTGGCGGGCCCTGGCGGGGGNTATTGTGGCGTAAGCCAGAAGACGCCGCTGTAATCCAGCGCGGTGAATTTCTGGTGCACCATTTCGATATCCGCTTGCGGATCAATATCTTTAAACAGCGCCGGGTGCAGGAATTTGGCGATCGCCTCAACCGCGATAAAGTTGAGCGGCGTGTCGTAAAATTGATGATAAATCGCCATCACGCGTTTTTCTTTCACCGCTTTCAGCACGTTAATGCCGGTGCGATCCAGCAGGTGCGCCAGTTTCTTTTGGCTGGTGGCCATATCGGTGGCGTAACCCAGCGGCACCGCCAGCGTGCCGCGATGGCCGCGGCTCCAGTCGGCGCCGGTCAGCAGATAGAAATCCGGGCTGCTGCTGATCACCTGTTCGACGTTCACTTCACCGCCCATGTCTGAAAACAGCGTGCTGCCGATATTGTTGCCGCCGGCGGTATCGATGAACTGCCCGAAACTGCCTTTGCCGAAGGTGTTGCAGCACTGTTCGCCTTTGATGCCGGCGCTGCGCTCGATGAAGACGCTGGGGCGCTGTTCTGGTTTCAGCGTGGCGACCCGCTGCCGCACCAGCTCGAGGCGCTGCTGATAGAGACGGATGAAGGCGTCGGCATTGGGCTGCTCGTCAAATACTTTACCCAACAGCGCCATGCTGGCGATGGTGTTGGTCAGCGGCTGTTGGCGAAAATCGATGATCAGCACCGGGATGCCGACTTTTTCCAGCTGGGTCAGCACGCCGCTGTCTTTCAATTTGCTCAGCAGGCCAATGTCGAAAATGATCAGATCCGGTTGACGCACCACCGCGCTTTCCACGCTGAAATCACTGGTGTAGGGGTTGTCGAAGGTGGGGATCTGCATGACCTGCGGGAATTTTTTCGCGTAGGCTTCAACCAGATCCGGCGCTTTGACCTTCAGCGAGTTGTCCCAGGCGATGATGTTTTTCAGCGGCTCCTGCGGATGCAGAATATTCAGCGCCAGCAACGCGCGGGCATCGGCCAGGATAACGCGTTTTGCCGGTTGCGGCAGGGTGACCTGGCGGCCGGCGACATCGGTGACGACGATCGGCGCGGCTTGAGCGGCGCCGGCCAACAGTAAAACGCAGGCGGCCAACCAGCGGCCGGCTTTGGCGATAAGAACAGCGGGCATGAAGATCCTTGGGTAATCGGTGAAGAACGAGAACGCAATGATAAGCGATATCCTTTCGATTTTTGAACTCCCACAGTGCCGATAGTTACTCATGGCCCATCAGCGGGTCGCTGACGCTGTGTTCGCCATCTTCCAGCCGCCCCGCCAGGCGACGCAGCCAGCCCCCGGCGCTTTGCAGCGTAATATCGTACCAACCGCCGCTGGCGCGTGCGTCAAACGCTTGCTGGTGGCTGCCGCCCGCAGGCAGCGTGATAGGCCACGGGCCTTGCTGCGTGTAAGGGCAGCGTTCGAGGGTGATCGCTATCGCTTCGGTGCCCGGGTTATTCAACTGCAGCAGCAGGTTGCGGCCCGTTGGGCGCAAACGCACCTCAGGCTGCGGCCGGCTCAGGGCGCCGCGCAGTTCACGATGAAAGCCGTTGGGGCCGAGCAGCCACAGATGGTACCCATTTTCCGCCCGCCAGTCGTCGCTGACCGCCTTGCCGGCCTCGACGGTATAGCGGCGCGGGATTTGCGTCAGGTCTCGCCGATCGTAGACGTGAAACACCGCTCCCTGCTCGCCGGTATTGAACAGGTTCAGCGTCACGCGGCGCTGCTCGGTCGCGACGCTGGCCTCGACGTGCAGCTGGTAGGGCAGAGCGCGGGAAGGGCGCGCCAGGCGGCGTTGGTGGGGTAAACGCTGGTGGGCGGGCGGCGGCAGCGGCACCTGCGGCAGCTGTTCCTGACGCTGGCGCAGGCCGTCGGCGGCGTGGCGGCTGGTGGCGGGCAGGCTCGGCAATGCTTCGCCGTTAGGATCGACAAAGTTGAACGCCGAAGTGAGATCGCCGCACACCGCGCGGCGCCAGGCGCTGATGTTGGGTTCATGCACCTGAAAGCGCTTTTCCAAAAATTGCAGCACCGAGGTGTGATCGAAAACCTGTGAATTGACCCAGCCGCCGCGGCTCCAGGGCGACAGCACCAGCATCGGCACCCGCGGGCCGGGGCCGTAGATGCGGCCGTCCGGCGGCGGTTGATCCTGCGAGCCGGGCGGCGCCACGTGCTGGAAGATCTCGGTGTCGAACGGTACGGTCGATTTACCGGCGAAGCTGCCGTCTTCGCGCAGCGACGGCGCGGAAGGCGAAGGCATATGGTCAAAAAAGCCGTCGTTTTCGTCGTAGTTGACCAGCAGGACGGTTTTACTCCACACCTCCGGGTTGTCGGTCAGCGCGTTGAGGATCTCTTGGGTGAACCAGCCGCCCTGCACCGGGCTGGAGGGATCGGGATGTTCCGAATAGGCCGCCGGCGCGATGATCCAACTGACCTGCGGCAGTTTGCCCTGCTGCACGTCGGCGCGGAATCCGGCCAGCATGGCGTCCAGGTCGTTGCCGTCGGCGGCCGGCAGGGTGTTGCCGTTGCCTTTGTAGAGCGGTGCGGCCTCGTTGAGCGCATCGCTATAAGGCACGAAAGCGTTGAAGTCTTTCGACGGCCGCGCCGGGTTGCCCACTTGAATGCTGGCGGCGCGGTATTGGCGAAAACCCGCCAGCGGGTTGTCGGTAAAGTTGTCCGGCAGGAATTGATACACCTTCCAGCTGACGCCGCTCGCCTCCAGCCGTTCCGGATAGGTTGTCCACTGGTAGCCGATGTCCGCCGGGCCGGGACTGTCCCATTCGTTGACCACTACCGCCACGTCGGCGGCGGACGGGCCGTTGGTGCCGGTCCAGTGGAACAGCCGGTTGGTGTTGGTGCCGGCGTGGATGGAGCAGTGATAGGCATCGCACAGGGTGAAAGCGTTGGCCAGCGCGAACTGGAACGGCAGCTCTTGCTGACGGTAGTAGCTCATCGAGGCCGGCGTTTTGTAGGTGGGCCAGGCGCTCATGCGGCCGTGATCCCAGGCGGCTTGCTCATCCACCCACGAGTGCGGCGTGCCGGTGACGCGCTGGGCGTTGCCGCGTTTGCTGTCCAGATGGTAGGGCAGCACCAGCCGTTCGGCGCCCTGTTGCTGCCAGACGAGGCGATCGCCGGGCAGTGGGATGGTAAAGCGATCGCTGAAGCCGCGCACGCCCGGCAGGGTGCCGAAGTAGTGATCGAAAGAGCGGTTTTCCTGCATCAGGATCACCACGTGTTCGACGTCGCGCAGGGTGCCGGTGCGGTTGTTGGCGGGAATGGCCAGCGCTTTGCGAATCGAGGCGGGCAACAGCGAGAATGCCGATCCGATGGCGGCAGCCCGCAGGATATCTCTGCGTGAAAGGTCAGGCATGCGTCGTTAATCTCCGTCAGTGTGCTTTGAAGATAGCCGCTGACGACGATAATGGCGAAAAATAACAGGGAGATGAAAGCGAGGGAAACAATGCTCCCTGGCGGGAGCATTGGGGGGTAACGCTTACTGCCTGATCAGGCGGCCGAGCGCCGGCGCCGTCTCGAAATCGCTGCGGAAGGGGTTGATGTCCAGGCCGCCGCGGCGGGTGTAACGCGCGAACACGCTGAGTTTTTCCGGGCGGCAGCTCTGCTTGATGTCGTTGAAAATGCGCTCGACGCACTGCTCGTGGAATTCGTTGTGCTGGCGGAAGGAGATCAGGTAGCGCAGCAGGCTTTCGCGATCGATTTGGCGGCCTTCATAGCGGATAACCACGCTGCCCCAGTCCGGCTGGTTAGTGACCAGGCAGTTGGATTTCAGCAGATTGGAAGACAGCGTCTCCGCCACGCGTTCCCCTTGATCGGCCGCGCCGCTCAGGTATTCCGGCTTGAAGGCGAAGTCGTCGATCGCGATATCCAGATCGTCGATGTTGATGCCCGGCAGGCGATCGATTTGCGCCGGGTAACCTTCCAGCCCCGGATAGAGTTTAACGGTGACCTGGCCGTTGGCCGCCTGCGACAGATCTTTTTGCATGGCGGCGCTCACCTGTTCCACGCTGTCGAAGCGCGTTTGGTTGAAACTGTTGAGATACAGCTTGAACGACTTGGATTCGATCAGGTTCGACGAGGAATGCGGGAAGGTAAATTCGCCGATGCCCACCACCGGCTTGCCCTTGGCGTTGAGCCAGGACAGCTCGAAGGCGGTCCAGAGATCAAAGCCGCTGAACGGCAGTTGCCGCTCGTCCACGCCGATCAAATCGCGGCCGCGCGCGCGCGGCAAGGCTTCGAGCAATGCGGGAGCATATTGATCCGGATAATCGGAGTTCGCGCCAAGATGGGTGATCTTATCTTGCTTTTGGATATGCATATTCATTGCCCTTTGCTTGTTCGGTATTGATGTAGCGGTTAAACAGACTGCGGGTGGCGTAGATCGGCCCGACGCCCAGCAGGGCGTAAACCACCTTGATCAGGAACTGCGACAGGATCATGGTCTTGATGATGTCCCAGCTCAGCACGTTGTAAAACGCCAGCGTACAGAACACCACGCTGTCGATGGCCGACGCCACTACGGTACTGGTGATCACGCGCACAAACAGGTAACGGGAGTTGGTCAACTCTTTGATTTTGCAAAGCAGATAGGAATTGACGTTCTCGGAAATCAGATAGGCCGCCGACGAGGCCACCAGCACCGCCATGATGCTGTGCACGATGCCGTTGTAGGTCTCGCTGTACTCCCACTGCGGAATGCTAGGCACCAGCGTTGTCACCCAGACTCCCAGAACGAAGGTCAGGTTGGCGATAAACGAGATGATGATGGTGCGCCGAGCCAACCGCAACCCATAGAATTCGTTAAGGATGTCCACCAGAATGAACGTGAGCGGGTAAATGAAGATCGCCGGCGGCGTGATGAGATTCAGCACCGGGATTTGGATCGGCTTGACGCCGCACAGCGTTGAGAAAATATAAATCACGCTGAGCGCCACGGTAATAATCAGATAGGCGTACCAGGAGCGTTCGTGGCGATCGCTGAGCTCGTAGGCGGTTTTTTGTTGGTTATCGCCATAGAGTTTGCGGTACAGCGCCTGCAGCTCGTGCCGGCTCAGATCTTCTGATATTTCGCTGTCGGCCAGCTCATTCAGCCCCATGGTAATGGTTTTGCCGGTGGCCAATACCATGACATTGGCCGCGATGGTGCCATGCCGGGTGAAGCCCAACAGCTTGAACTTCTGATTCGGTTCCATTTATAACCTTTCTCCAACGATGTAACCCAGGAATTGCACGGTGTCCTGAGGGCGTTTGTCCATGCTTTCGCTGTCTTTGTCGTCAACCACAAAGAAGCCGCTTTTTCCCGAGTGATACAGCAAAGGCGAATCGCAAATCAGTACCGGCGGGCGTTTGATGATGATGACCTCGCCGGGAATAAATGACCCTTTAATTTCGGTCTCTATTTTCATTGCCAACATGTTCGACTCATCGCCGAAGAAATAAGTCAAAGGGAACTCAGTGACCAGTTGCCCGAT